>CAILCX010000092.1 GCA_903832775.1 uncultured Methylobacter sp.
GGGTTTGAGTGAGCCATTGATGCAAGGCGTCGAGTGCCGGTCTGCTTTGTTCCGCACGCAGTAGTTGGCGAGCGTCGATATCCAGCGCTTTGCCTTGTTGTTCGATAGCATACAGTTGGCCGATGCGCGTCAACGCTTCCAGCGCCATGGAACTGGCATTGGCTTTGTGCAAATCGAAAAATTTCCGGCGTGCATGTGCCCAGCACCCAAGCTCAATGCAAGGTAACGCTTCCTGGCGGGCAGCCGAGAACAAGGCTTTGTAGCCGCCATAGTCATCGACCAATAAATGACCTTGCCACGTTCCCAGGAACTGGCGGGCATGCTCACCACTTCGGCCGCCCCGATAATCGAAAACAATGATTCGGGGTCCCTCTTCCAAATCGTTGCTGCGGTAGGCCCAAAGGTAGGCTCTTTTGGTTTTTCCACTACCGGGGTCAAGTTGCGGCACCGGCGTCTCATCAATGTGTAAGGTGCCACGTTCCAGCAGAATTTCAATAAGTCGATCCGCTACGGGTTGTAATGCCACACCGGTGCGGCCTACCCATTCCGCCAGGGTGGATCTGGCCAAAATAACCTTGTCGCGAGCGGCGATTTGTTCCAGACGGTAGAGCGGTAGATGATCCAGGTATTTGCTGACCATGACCCAGGTCAGCAAACCCACCGCTGCCATGCCGCCATCGATAATAGCGGGCGGAATCGGTGCTGCGGTGATGGTTTCGCGGTAGATACGGTGGCAAGGGTTGGCGACCGGCACGCGGACGCTTGGGTTTGGTAGCCGTAGCGTTGACTTGATCATCTTCGATCTGCTCAACTTCTGCTTCAAGCGCGGCAATGTCTTCGTTACAGATGTCCCGGAGCAAGTCGCGTTGTAGACTGGATAACGCTTCATTCTTTACGCCATAGCGAATCCGGCGCAGATGCGCCAATTCCAGAATCAGGGCTTGGATTTTTAGATCTTTGGCATGAAGATCGGCTTCGTAGTATTTTGCAGTCTCTGATTTCGCTTGGTCCAGCAACGACTGAACCCGTGCCGCCACCTGGATTTTGGCGTCCGCATCTAGGTTCAAATCATCTAGCTGAAGCGGTGTTTTCATGGTGCTTATTTTACCATGAAAAATCGCTGCAGCTACTATAAATGCTGGGTTTATAGTGATTTATTCAAACTTAAAAATCAGTTCAAATCAAGTGTGTAAAGTGTGTAAATAGTCGGGTAGCTGAGCCGACAAGCGTCGCCAATCGACCCCGGCAATCAGCCATTCCCACTGCGCCTGGGTGATCGAAAAACAGTTTTCTCCCGACGCAGGCCAACTGAAATGCCCCTGATGTAAGCGGCGCTGACACAGCCACACGCCATTGCCATCCCAGAGCAGCACTTTGATACGATTACCAGCCGCGTTGCGGAATACAAAAACCGATCCAGCACAAGGCTGCTCCAGAGCTTGCTGTACCAATGTCGAAAGCCCATCTATTCCCCGACGAAGATCTACCGGCGCTACGCATAACCAAATTTGGCCCGGGTTAGCGATCAAATCAGGCATTGCAGCAACTCTGCCAGCCAACGGGGAGACACCGCCGTGGACAGTTCAAGTTGAGCGCCATGGGCAAGCAAGTCGAAGCATTATTTTTGTTGGGGCGGCAGCCACTGGCGTTGGCTGCACGACTTGAATGGGAATAACTTCGAGGGCCGCATCTTTATCCAGGGCTAATTCACACCGTGCCCATCTTGAAAAAGTTTTAGGATGGATGTCTTGTTGGCGACAATACTCTGCTTGACTGAGCCCGCTCTGATGCCAAGCTTTCACATGATGCCGCCTTTTTGCACTTAAATTCATTACTTATCCTCACTAAAAAAATATGAGGATGTCAAAATTTGGAGCTACGAGCCAGGTGGACGGAACGGAGCTATACACATGATCCACGACAAACCATGCAAGCATAAGCAGTTTCATGCATCACTCGTTTATAAATGCGCACTTTATCTTAATACGAAAACGTTCCATTTGATTGGCATCTGGTCTTACAGGGCTTTCTGAGTTATAGACCAGATTTCCCTTGGAATCAGAAATTTTTAGATAAAGGTCTGGTTTATCTTCAAATAATTTGCGGAAAGCCTCTGTACGGTAAATTATTTTGAAAACGCCGTGCTCATTAGTTATGACCGTCCCCAAAACATCATCGAAGAGAAATTCCTTGTCATAAAGTGTTACCATCAACCCTTGATGCGGCTTGCCTTCTTCGTCAATTACCTTACCGCAAGCAACCCATGCATTGGGATATATTGCCCCAAAGTCTTCAGTTTCCGGCGATGTGTAACTTTGATCTGGGTCCTTAATGACGATAAGGCGATAGTCGATATAGCCAATGCGCATGTAGAGCGGTTCAATTGCTTGGTAAAGGCTATTATGATTGGCATCTGTAACGGTTAGGAATACCCTCTGGCTATCTGATAAAGGCGACCTGTCATTTTCTGCAACTTTATATTGAAGTACAAAATGACCAAGGTCATCGGTGCAGCTATAACCTAATTGGGAAACCCACTGCTCCTCGTCGTCAGATAAAGAAACGGCCAAGCCGCTAATGGCAACACCGTCGGCATTCATGACTCGACCATGCACCATCCAGGTGTTGGGACCAATTTGCGGTATTACGATTTTAGATTTTTCAATTTCCCTGTCCAATTCCGAGTGCAAACCCTGGTTATAGATTAAGCGCTCGGCGATCTTCTTTACTTTTGGATGATCAGCAAAATATTTTTTCTCAAGCCTGGCCTGTTCCTTTTCGAGCATTATAGTTTGGGTCGCTTGAAAGTCTTTTAATTTGAGTAAACCATCGGCCCGCTGCCCATCAAGGCTGGCAAACCCGCTGCCCAATTTCGCAAGCATCTCGTCATTATTGGGTAATATCGTTGTCATACGCTTATACACCTATATTAAATTTGAGTTAAACAATCAATTGTCATTGTTCCGTCCTCAGCATACCGTATTTCCCCGCTACAAGGAGTTCGCGCTCAGGACAACCTGTAGTAAGCAGCACTTTATTTCCTATAGTCGTAACAAAGTTGATATTACCAAGCACCTGTAGACAGTGGGTCGACTGGTTACCAAGGGCAGTGTTCATAAAACCATAAGAAAACAGTGAATTCCAGGCTAATGTAAAACCTTCCTGGAAACGGTTATCGTTGCAACGCTGTGTTACAGCGAAGATTGCCGCATCAGTGAAAAGGAAATCGATTAAGGAAGAACATTCGGACTGGTTGTTGCAATAGGCAACATCATCGAGCGATGCGATCAGTTGCGAACTTAAAGAAAAGTTGAAATCCGGATTGCGCAAGTCGAGCAACACCTGGTTGTTTGAAAACATGACAGTGCCGCTTGGCATATATAAATATCTCAGCCAGGAATTCTCCTCGACCTGCTTCTGAACAGTGGCAACATTACCAGTATCCATATTGAGCCGGGCTAGATAGCTAAAACCTGCTAAAAAAACGAGCCTCATTAAGTCCTTGGATATGCCAAGATTGAGTATGAACACCGTGCCAGCAAGTAATGAGAGAGGATTTGCCTTATAATCCATCCCCTGCGAGGTCAGATGGTTGCCGGTAACCGATACAGGCCCTAATGCTATCAGGAACAGGGACTGTCCCAGCGGCTGAGTGATAATGTTGTCATGGATTTTAATAGCGGGGATTCCGTCTGGTGCCATCCATTCATTATCAGAATAAACCGCATGGGCCAAGTAGGCAAACGTCGATAACATAACTATCCCCCCACGCATACCTGCTATTATCGTTTTCTCACCATCGATAACCCGGGCACCGTTGTTCAGAATCCGATTACCTGAAACATCGATCTTCTCACCGTAAAATATCAGGATGCCACATACGGCCTGGGGTTGATCTGAGCCGTTGTTTTCAATTCTGTTTTCCTGAATCACGACATTCTCGCATCCCATAAGCACTATTCCACCAAAACCAGCGGCACTTGCTGTCCACGCTTCATCAGTGCCGGGTACGGGTAATTGCAAGAGGCAATGTTCAATACGGTTCCGGTATACAGTTAGACCTGCAACACTTGGCATCATGTCAACAATGCCGGGTTTAAAAAACGCAGGTGGGGCAATACCGGATAGTCCCATATAAAAGATACCGTTTTCCTCTATCGTTATATCGTATACATAAGGGATAGAATGCTCTTCAATATAATCTTTTGAGGAAAGTTCGCTTATGTAAGTTGGATATCTTTGCCCATCCTGACTTGGAATATTTCCTAAAGTTACCCCATTGCCACTTCCCCCTAAAATTTGATTACGACGAATAGTCACTGATTCGGAACCGCCAGCGACTTGTATGCCGCTCATCGCCAAAACGCTTCCGGGCAATAATTTTTTTATTACAGTAAGTTCCAGTGTTCTGGCAAGCTTCAAGTAATCGCTGATTGCACCCACATTGTCTCTGAGATTTTTACCGGTCTCACTCGGATCGGGAATAACAGCGATGAAATTTTCTTCGATCAAGACATCATCGGCCGCTGTGAATATGGCGGCTTTTCCACCGTCCTTGTTGATCATAGCTATTTCGTTTCCGATAATTCGGATTACGTTGTTAGCCGCGATGTCCTCTCTAGTGCTGACGTTTATAGCTTGAGTATAGGCAACTATATGGTTTTTCATGATAGTTATCTCACAACTGGCATCTTTGGTGGCAACATCCAAAAGCTCAATTGCGGTGCCTGTCTCTGTCACCAGGGTTAAATCGCACAACTGAATTCCAGAGCATGAGACGATATGGAAAATCGCTTCATCAGTCTTGGTGTCCTCAGGAAAGATCACCGTCTGAAGGCCACAGCCGCTGATATGAACATTTAAGAGTCCCTGCAATTTGACGTTGGCGTAATGCGTGCCAGCGAGTACACAGACCTTCCCTCCTTCAGGCGGCAAAGCATTTACCGCATCTTGGATCGAGTTGAAATGCCCCCGACTTTTTTTTCCGTCGCCTACCGTATAGGTACAACAGCCGCCGGAAAATGGTGGCCAGTGAGTTCGGCAATCAGGTAATTCGTTAGGAAGCGGGAAGGTGACCATGGACAGTCGCGCGTAATGGCGATGTATGCCGCGCGGTGGTGCTTGCGTCATTTTCTCTATCGAAGCATCTGCACTACGCGCCGCAGAAACCCAATAATCGCCGCAATGGAATTTGCCGTCGTTGATGGAAGAATCAAGGTTGAACTGCACTTGTATGCCGTTTTCCAGCACCACCCAACCCCCTGTGACCGGCACCGGAATTAGACCATTGCCTGCAGCGTCGAGATCAACGATGACATTGTTGTTGGTATCGCGCACCGTGCCGCTCTGATCCCAACGTTTGACGCGCGTGTGACGCGTGATCAAGGTGTCATCGCCGCCGAGAGGAATCAAATCCGCCGGCAGTACGGTTGAAATGCTGATAGTCTGATTGCCATCATTAACTTCAGTAATCTGAAGTATTACACCCCGACGTTTCGCAGGATCGCCACCTTCACCGCCGAGTTCCCGCCAGTCATCAATTATTTCCACCCAGTCGCCTTTGTTGAAACGTAGCACTGAGTCGCGGCCCAAGCTGGCCAGTTTAAGCGTGGTGGAAGAGATTATTTCTGTGACATTGCTTTCCACGCTGGCGTTTTCCCGCGACCATTTAAAAGTCACTTTATCCTTACCAGGGACACCGTCGTTGTGGATTTCAATACGATAAAGCTGATTTTCCAGTCCGCGATAACCGCCGCTCGGCGGCAGTTCGCAGGGATCGAGATCGGGGGGCAAACCTTCAGCCTTGATGGACATCCTTCCTGCGGAGGGCTTAATGATCTCTCCCCAGCCTGAAATTTTATTGTCCGGGGTGCTGCAGTCGGCACCACTCTTATTCTCCAAAAAACGCACTTGCCATACGGTTTGCAGCCGCGTGGTGGTGTCTACGCCAACAGCATTTTCCACAATTTCGGGAAGCTGGTGATAGGTGACTTCACGCTGCCACACTTCGAGATAAGCCAGGTAACTTCCACTACTGCCAGGCAATGTTGGTGGATTGAGAAAATAAGGCTGCTTGTCGTAAGGTAGCGGGGCTTTGCCGCGCAGTTCGGAGAGCACCGGATCAAACTCCGTCGTGCCACCGCCGTGATTCTCCGTCAACAGCCCATCCACATACATGCGGCCGCGGCCTATAGTGATGCTGCTGCCTGCGGTTTCGATCTTGAAGGCGTCGGGTGTTTGCGGAGAGACCACCGCCACGCCGGCAATGCCCGGTGTCAGCTGCACGCCAAAGGTATCAATATTCTCGGCGCGCAAGCGCCTGTCGACTGCCACCACCCACTCGTTCCAATCCGAGTCCAACTGTACCCGACCTTGCTGCATTAAGACGCCCGACAGGTCAAGGCTGGGATCAAAACGAACCCGGCTGTAATCTCCACTCATGATATTTCTCCTGACTTTCTATACATAGCGTTGAAAGTAGCGTGCGCTGCACGCAAATTTATTAGCTGCCATAAATTAACCCTGCCTCTAATCCGAAACGCAGATATTCCTCCAGCCGCACGCGCAGATTTATCTCCCGTTGTGGTTGATATAATCCGTGTAAGACACCCATCTCGCTTTCGTCATGGGCACCGCGTCTGATCCTGTCCGAAACGCTTTGCAGCAACTGGCAATAACCGGAGTCTCCGTAACGTAGCGAGGTAAATTCCGGCCAAATATTCTGCCCATCAACCGGCTGACAGTGGTATCGGCGCGGGGTGCGCGATCCGCTCGGCACATATGAAAATCGTACGCAACCTTGCTGGCGGCGCTCTGTCCAAAGCGGCGCCTTCCATGTGTCGCCTGCGGCAAGTTCGGCAACAAAAATACAATCGCTGGCTAACGTTATTTCCCGGGTATGAACCTTGCCGATTACGGTGCAACTTTCCAAGGTGAGCGAGCCGCCGGGCGCGAGTGCATCGGCACTTAAGCCACGGAAGGCAATAAGATTTTGCGTACTGGCATCCACGATGCATTCGTTCAGAGAAATCTCGGCATCGGTGGCAATGTGCAGTGGCGCGGTGATGCAGCGTTGCATTTCCACCTTGGCAAATGAGTGGCTTACCACCAGACCTGGATCGTCGAATTGTAGCGGCGATCCGTCACCTTTTGTGCGCGGACCGGGTACTAAAGTGCAATCGCGCAGAACAAGATAGCGCGGTTGTGTATCAGCGAAGGCGGCCATCATCAACGTGCCGCCGCTGATCACCCATCCATCGAGGATTAACGTAGCTTCGGCGCCGAGTATCAGTTTTATATCGCCGCTCGCAGCCAACAATGGGCGTTTTCCGTTTATTGCGCGCAGTACGACTGTTTTGCCTGCATTTACCTTGATAGAGGGCGTCTCAACATAACGGCTGCTGTCGAGCACTGCCACCGTGCCGCCGTTTTTCACTAAGTTGAGTTTAGGTTGAAGCGCCGCGCCGCCCTGTAAGGTTTGATCCGGCACGGAGGCAGGATCGCCACGTTCGTATTCGCCGCCACCGATGGCGATGGTGTAACCGTAATAAAAACTCACCAGGGGAGTCGCGGCCGGTGCGGAGGCAAAGGCAATGCGGCCCAGTACCGGATCAATAGCCACCAACTGTGTCGCTGAAGGTAATTCATTCCAACACAGGCCAGAGCCGGCAATAGGCTGGTGAGCCCAAGCGATAACCTTGCCACTGCCATCCTTGATGTCGCTGAGATCGCAGATGCAGATGTTATTGCGGGTAATCAATTGCGGTGGATTTCCGTCCAATTCTATCTTTATACTCTTACCGGGGCCGTAATAATCGTCGAGATGAGCCTTCAGCCAACGACGTGCAAGCGGCATGGGCACATTGCGCGGTTCTGCGAGATGACTGATCTCTGCTTCCGTCTCTGGTTTGTTGTAAAGCACCATGTCCGTGCCGAGAGGGTTGAAGCGAAAACGCAAACCGTCGCCGATATCGGGATCGGCCACGGCGGGCGAGCGGGTTAGCGGAAATGCGCGTACCCGCCACAGATAGAGGCCGATATTATTAATATTGTGGCGCGCTGCACCAGTGCTGATGCGCCTTACATCCACTTTGTGAGCGATCTTATCAAAGGCAGTGTCGCGCCAGTGCAGTTTTTCCCAGTCGCGCAGATCAGGTGCATAGTGTACATTGGCACGTAAGTGATTCATGTTCTGTGTCCAGCCCAACAACTGGAAAAACTCCACTGCCCTTGCTGGCCAGTCGGTGACATCGTGCGCCATTTGTTCGAGCATGGATGCCGTGCCTTTGCGGCGGCGATAGCGGATGGTATTGGCCACATCCGCACGCGGTGAGGCCACCTTGGGCACTACACCGTACAAGTTGCGATAGCCAATGAGATCTCCGATGTAGGGCGCAACCCACGGCGCGCAGGTTTCGATGAACTGGTCGTCGTAGAGTTGTTCGAGATTTTCCTCCATAGCCGCTACCTGCTCGGCGATCAAGGCGAGCAACTCGCGCAGAGGGTAGCCTTGCTCCGCATCGCGAATGCGATGGATGGCGGGCAACAGTTCGTAAAGTCGATCGGCAGCAGTGTTCACGGCATTTCCTCCAGATAATCTAAGGGGCCGGTATCCAGCAACAGCAGTTCGGCGGCATTAACATTTCCCAGCGTATCAACCTTCGCAGCGGCAGGCGGCAGGCGCTTTTCCAGGGTGATGGTAGTGCCGCGGTAAAAGCAATCCAGATCCACGCCCAGCACACCTTCGACCTCCTGCGCTACAGCGATGATCTCTGAACGAGAGACAATCTGGCCGAAGTCGCGTGCATCGAAAGAGAAAGCGGAGCGCAACGCTGCCTCTACTGCAGACAACACCTTCTTGCCGTCGTAGTTGGGAGCACATTTAATGCGCAACGCGAGATGGAAAGTTGCTTTGTTGTATGCTTTTATTTCGCAATGCACCAGCGGATCACCGTTTTGTTTGAAGGCGTTAAGCAACTTGGCAAGGGTCGACTCCGACGGTTGCACGCCATTATCACCGGAGACGCTAATAAATACGGTGCGGCCGGCGCGGGTGTTGAGCACGATAGCCTGGGCCTTGGCGATACCGGTATAGGCGCGTGCATAATCTTCATAATCCAACACTGAAACCACGCGCCCTAGCGTGCGAACGCCGAGTGGCATGTTCCGTCGTGCATGGTCTGTGCTGTCCGCATCCACGCCGCCCTCGGCAGGCCGAGGATTACTTACCGCCTTTAAACCCAGGGGACGACTAAGCAGTTGCGAGAGTTGTCCAGCTTTCAGGTTGCCTTTAGCGCCGATGCCTTTGCGGTAAATGGTGCGCAGGTTATCCTGTCCGGTGGGCAGGCGCGCACCGTGGCGGCCATCGCCGAACTGAATGGTTCCCGCACCGTCATCTCCGACACGCAGCACGTAGGAGCGGTCATTTGCTTCGGCGTTAAAAAGGGTGGGTGTCTCATGCCAGCGTATATCGTTGACGCGCACCTCCAACGCCGCCTCGGCACCGGTTTCGTTTTCGGCGCCGACGTAAGTAATCGGTATGTGCCTGAGAGTAAATTGCTGATGGGACTGACGAGCCGCGCCACTACCGATGGTCTCATAAACAGTCTCGCCGTGGGTGGCAAGTGCGATGTTGGCGTAAATTGAGAGGGATTCGCGTTGATAACTGTGAAGTAAATTATTCTCAAAAATAAGCTTAGACAGCGCGCCTTCTGCAGTAACAGCTTTAAGTGTAACCACTTCGACCTGATCACTCCCTGTATCAATTGCGAAACCTGAAAACATCAATTGTCGACCAGCTTGCATCCCCTCGATTTCCCCGCTAAGCACAACGTTATCAATGTTGCCGACGATCGCATTATAGGGTGCCTCGGCAAAAGCAAGCTGTTCAGAAACGGTATAAATCGTCGTAGTGCGAACTTCACTTCTGAATGCTGAGTAGTTGTTACCTGAAAGCGCCAAACGAGTCACTTTTCCTGCCAGGGCAAACTGGGTTTTTGTTACTTCGCTTACGTTTGTAATATTAAACGGCGCAGTGACTGATCCAGTCGTCAATACACACCAATGGCTGCTCTTTGCATCTGCATAAAGAGCATCCATATCGACAGCGCCATCGAGTGCGCTAATATAAAAAACAGGCCATTCGCTGCTGTGAGTCACTCCCTCGATAATAGGCTCATAAAGATCTTTAAAGGAGCTTGGCATGGTTGCCCACATTGGTGCATTGTGCCCAAACACTGCCGTGCGGCGACGGAGTATATGAGCTTCTATCGCTATGGCTGGGGTTTTGCTATCCAACGCGGGAGACCAACTAACTTGAGTACACTGCTTTTCACTGTCGATAACCACTGAGTTAATCACTCTAAATTGCCAGCGGCTTTTATCGCTATTCGAGAGGAACTCATTGCCAATAAAGAGAATCGCGTCACCTGTTTTAATATTGAGATTACTCTCTTTAAACCAGCAGTCGCTCCGGCCACCAACAGGAAGATAGCTTCCCGAAAGACGCGGTCGCAACACATTCCATGCCGGCCGCGCTTCGATACTTTCAACGGTCTCGAAAGTCTGCGGATTTTCATCGGGTCCAGGAATACTTTGCACCTTGATGCCCGCGCTCAATATTACTTTTTCCGGTACCCCGGTAACTTGTTTGGGTTCGTTACCCGAAGGCTGCGGCGGCTCCTGCAGGGTAAAGGCAAGCCAGGTTTCCGCCGCGACGCCGGGTTTGAGACGATAGCCGATCAGCCGCGCCAGTTCGCTCAACGACAGCCGTTCGTCGGCAGTGCGCAGATAGGCTTCATTGGCGAGACGTTCCTGGTAGAAAGTCAATACATCGGTCATACAGGCATAGGCATCCAACAGCGCAATGGAAAAATCATCACTGTCGCGGGTTCGCAGTTTCCCGAGCGCTGGATAATTCTGCGATGACAGCCGAGCTTGCAGACTGGCCTGCACCTCGCTGTGCGTGCCGATGCGATAGCCGATGGCGGAGAGTCCCGGGCGGTTGTATAGCACTGTAGGCGCCTTGATGCTCAAGCCTTCACAGCAACCGCAGGCATCTTGCGGTTTAAATTCTTCACCACTCATTTACCGCCTCCTACCGAGAGCTTGAATACACCCCGTTCCGGGAAGTTTGGATCGTTGTCCAACCGCGCAATCTCCAAGCGGCCCATGGTCATCACACCGTCGTCCAAGGGCTTGGAATCTGGCGGCGCACGCAAACGCTGGAAGGTGTCGATCACCACCGAGGCAACGCCTTGTATCGACTGAGCCGCTTCATAAAGCGCACTGAGGTACACCGGCTGGCCAAAGGTAAAATTGTCGGGATGAAACAAAGCTGGAGTGCCGTCGACCAGCCAACCCCGGCTGAATACTTGCAGCAGCGCGGCACGCACATCGGCGCGGAAATAATCGGGCTTGATACACACCGACATTTCCAAAAGCAGAGGCACATAAATTGGGCCTTTCACTTCCAAGTCGTAACCCGCCATGCGATAGCGTTCAACGTGATCACGGATGGTTTGTTTAAACACTGCATTCACCTCGCCGCCGCCTTTGCGATCAACAGTAATAAATACCGTGTACCAACTACCCGTCCAGCGAAAGGTAGCGGCTGCACGCTGCACGCTGGGGTGACGTTCAGTGACCTCGGCATAGTCTGCCGGGGTGACAGCGCGATTCTGGGTGCGGAATGCTTCAGGTGCATCGCGTTTGATATCCTCGGCGCTCTCCGGATCGACGCCACCTTTTGCCGGCAGCAGGTTCGATGCGGACACTAACCGCCCATCGTCGCTAACGATATGCGCGATAGATTCCAAACCGATGTTGCCCGCCTTGCCATTGCCGATTCGATAAGTCGCCTTGAAGGCGATGCCGCTGTTCGGCCGCTTGCCATGCTCATCGTCCCCGAAACGTAAAAGGGAACTGCCGTCGTACTCGCATTCCACCACGAATTCGTTAGCCTGGGCATTACTGGCAAGCAGGTCAGGCTGAGGTAGCCATTTGGATTGATCCTGATAATTATCGGCACTATCGGCAAGCTTGATGGCGGGTCTGGCGCGCTGAGGATCGGCAGCCGTAATCAGCACGGCAGCATCGGCCAACGTTGATACCTGTATTTCATTCTTATCTTTATTAAGTTGTAGGCGATAGGCGCTGACGCCGTCTGCCACCGACCATAAGCCGTCGCCACCTTGAACCACTGCCGACCCGGCCAGAAACACCAAGCCATGCGCATTTAAGGCACCAAGCAAATCATTCGCGGCAATTGGTATTGTTGCAGTAAAGTTGAATAAAGTCTTAGGAGTGAACGTTAAAGCGTGCGTTAGCGGACGATCAGAAAGTTGCGGACGGAATCGCGGAGGCACAGACTGCAAGGACTGGCTCTTACAACTAAGAACATCGTTTGCAGCAACCAGAGTAAGCAGGGATTTTGGAACAGAACCCAAATTTTCATTTATGATAGTGCGGCCATGGTCAGCCAGCACGATGTTGCCACAAACCACGCTCACCTCGGAAATATATGAACCCATGTCAGTCGTAGCCGACAGGCATAAGGGAAACGGCAGTGCGTCCTGTTCAGCCCACTGGATTTCAGTGACATCCACCGAAGAATTGTCAGGCTTATCCTTAAACAAACCACCGGACGGGTCACTGGACAAACCTACGCCGGTAAGACGTACCGCCCACCGATGTGCACGATCGACATCTTCCGGGACACCGGTGCGCGGGCCGGTTTTTTCTACAAACACCAACACGTCCCCCGCCTTAAGTTTTTCAAATTTACCCTTGAGCGTCGCACGCGTCGCACCCTTGGGCAGACAACATTCCTGCTCTCCCCAGGTGTAGAAATGAAAGCGCTCATGGTCTTTATAGAGTAGGGTATCTTCCACTGTCTCGAACACCACCGGGTTTTGCGCTAAGGCATCGTTTAATTGATCGCCCGTGATGGAGATTAATGGCGGCATGTTAGGCACACGTGTGAGCATTGGTGTATGGGCGGGAATATTCACCACATCATCATTAATGGTCACCTGCACCCAAACGCGTGCATTGCAGCCCTCATGCACCCTATAATCCACCAGTCGCGCATGGCGGCGTAACGAAGTGCGCTTGCGCGCGGTGCCGAGATAGGCTTCGGTAGCGACGGCGTCTTGCTGATAAGAAAGTTGATCGCCGACATAGGCTAACAGCTCCACCAAGGTAATACCGATATCGGCAGGATTACGAGCACGCCATTCGGGCATCAGCGTGCTCATGCGATCCAGCATCAGGCGGCGGAAGCTGGCGTAATCCTTGGCAAGATAATCGAGACGCGGATTGGTTAACGGCGGCGTTGGGCAAGGAGTTCTGCTCGCACAATCAAAATCCGACGGGCACTGCACCTTGAAGGAAAATTGAATCTCGCTGAGACGCGGATCGAAACCTGCTGGCATCGCGTCACTCCCGGGAGCGCTCACCAAGCGCAAGGTATACAGCGAAAAATCACCATAAAACTTTGTACGTATCACCAAAAATTCGTCAAGCGGTACGAAACCGTTAACCAAACCGGGCGGTTCGACGCCGGGCAGCGCATTGGCAATCGCAATCCACTCAATATCCACGATTTTTATGCGCTCACCGCCATCGATGAGGAAGTTGTCTTTGCTAAGTGCGGGCACCGGACGCAGAAATTTTACAAACAACGTAAGCTGTCGCGTGGGATCGCCAGAAATGCCGCTGTCATTTACTTCCAGATATTCCAAACCGTTGAGCGTACCGTTTAACTTTACCACTTCGAGGCGGCGCTGATCACAGCAGTAATATTTCATGCGCTGTCTCCCGGTGCGCTAATCTGCGCCACGCCGCGCGTTTGCGTCCGACGTTCGATGTATTGCACTGTGATGAGCAAGGCGCTGTCTTGCATCTGCACATCAACGGTATCAACGATGATGACATCGCTTAACCACTGCTGCAAAGCACCCTGGATCAAAAATTGTGTGGTCGCCGCAACTTCAGGACTGGCGGAAGCAAACACCAATTGCAGTACGCCACTGCCGAAAGCGGGGCGCATCACACGTTCGCCCGGCGCGGTGAGCAATACCTGTTCGATGAGATCGCGGATGTAGCCGGAATCGTCCGTCTGCGCGGTACGGCCGCTGCCATCGAACTGGAAGGAGTAGTCGATCTGGCTCATGTCGCAAGCACCCTGGGTTGCACTACTAACGGCAGTAAGCCTGTTCCGGTAGGCACACACACCGCCTGACTTGTTTGCAGCAATATAGGCACACCGCCTGCCATCACCCGCAAAGCACCCATCACCCACTGTGCGGTGACGCAGGGTGGATTGGGCGTTCCGGTAAGGGCGCAGCCGGCAATCGCATAGGGCGTTGACAACGTGACCACCGGCTGACCGCTTACCAGTACGCGCGGAAACGGCGTGAGAGGTGTCGCCGGACCCGCGTGCATGCAGATCACCGTGGCGCCAAGATGTAGGACAGGTGCAGGCATGATCGTTCTCCTATATTACCGTGAGTGCACCAAGATTAATATCCACCGTCGGCCCGGAAAGATTGATTACTGCGCCTTTGCCGTTGGAAATCATGATGCCGATATCGGTCACCGAGATCATGGCGCCAGTAGCGGTCTGCAACTGAATACCGCCAGTGGGACCGGGTACATCGCTGATAACCAAACCGTTCTTAAGTGGCGTCTGTAACGTGATGCCTGGTATTGCGGGCGGTACCGTATGCGATAACACCGGCAACTCCGCGGCACTGCCCCAGAAACAGCCGACCCAGATCGGATAATCAGGATCTCCCTGCTCAAACTCCACCCACACGCCGGCGCCTATCATAGGCAAAGCAAGTATGCCCATATTTATACCTGCCAGCGGCACGCAGGGCATCGCCCAAGTTGTGGGAATGAGCCCCGCCACATCCGGCACCTGCACCTGCAATCTTCCCTGCTGCATCGGATCGATATTGTTCAGTACCATGCCGCGGTACTTGCCAAAGAAATTGCCGCTGTCGCTCATACAGGAACCCTCGGTGTGATTGAAACCAAACCATTGCGCGTCAGCTTGAAGCTTTGTTTGAACTCGCCGCGCTTGAGTGTGCTAGTGACGCTTTTTACGAAATAAAGCCCATCATAGGCAATTCCCGCACCACGTACCCCGACCAACTGTCGCGCCTTAAGTGGCCGCCCGTAATGCAAAACATTTAGGTTACCATTGGCGCTGACTGAATCCTGTGACTCTTTCGCTTTATTAAGCCCCGCTAAAATTGCCTGCATTGGGTTCATTTTTGCAGTGTCCTTAAGTACCTCAAGATTGCTTATCGGAGTAGGCAATAGTCCCAATGGCGGTTGCAAGGGATTGATATTTGGAATCGGGATTGGAATGGGTAGACGCGTAAGCTGGTTCTGGATGTATACGACAGGCAGCTTACCTACAGTCGGATCGAAAGTGAAACTTAAATTTTCCACGTTGGTGAGCGCGTCCATGTCCACATTAAGTGCAGGTTGCGGTACGCCCACTTTTATCTCCGGCCCGAAATAGGCAATGTTGGTGCCCGGCACCGGTCCCGGCTCAATGTAAAAAAGGTAACCCGCTTGATGGGCAAGATGCTGGAGGTAATGTAGGTCAGTGCCTTTATGGGCAGGTATCTTATCCACCGGAATGGGGACATCAGGAAACAGTATCGGGATAATCAACGGGATCAGGCCGAATAATGCGTACTTGGCGCAGATTAGCGCCACGCGTGCCTCGATGGGCATTGCAGGATAAGGCAGACCGCTGAAATCAATCATATCCATCATCTTGGTAAGATCCTCACCGGTAACCGTCACCAGACCCGGAGCACCACCACTGCCCGCATGCACCTCTACATTGGTCATCACCCCGTCAAACAGCGGTTGCGGCGTACCATTTAGAGTGACAATCAGCATGACGCGCAGAGGAGGCGTAGAGGGGCCACTGTTCATCGCTCCAGCAATGATGAAAAAAGTGTTCAACTGTGACTTGCTGCTAAATTGCAAACTCATCTGAAAACCACTACGGGAACCAGCTGCGGTTGTTATCTCAACATGATCCAGCGCATCGATCACCATCTGCGGCACCGGTATCGGCACAATCGGGCCTATCAAAATCGTAAGCTGTATTCCTTTAGCCAGCATCGGATACCCCTGGAATACCCTCAGGTAAGGTGATACTCAGGACTTTACCCACAATTTCTGTCAATTCAGCTGGGCGTATGGCACCATTGGCATCGCAGATGCGCCAGTATTGCGTAGGGTCACCGATATAATGCGCCGCAAGATTATCCAGCCTGTCGCCCCCAGAAACGGTATGTTCCAGCAACAACGAAAAATTCTCTGGTGGTGGCACGAAACGTCTTTTCAGATACACAACGACGGTACCGTCAGATTGCGTAACCTGCACAGCCGCAATGCCGTGATAGCGGCTCTCGGGCGGAAACAAGGGAGCGACGAGTGAATTCGCCTGCATAAAAGCCTGGATCGGGTCTATCATTAGATGCCTCCTATTCCCAAAGTAGCGAATGAACCGGGCTGAACTTTAGTCGCAAGCCGTTCTTTATTCTGTAAATAACTCATAAATAAGCTGCCACCTTTGTGATTAAAACCAAGGTCATCCACGCCCAATACCCTAAGGCCAATACTCACCTTGGCAAGGATTGGGTTCAGCGATGGATCGAAGGCTTCCTCAGTCACACTGAAATCCGTTATCCGCACCGGTACGATGCGGTTCTTGCCCCACACAAAAAGCGCCAGTGGTGCTTCCATTGGCGCGATCTCCAGCGTGCCGGACTGCGACTGGCTATTACGGTCCAGCAACTGTGTGCTGGTAGGATTAACCAGCGATTCCAGCAGAGCCACTTGCGGCTGAATGCCGTTTTCTGCCACCGAGCGATACTGATCGGGGAATTCCAATTGATCCGCAGCGTCAATGTCCGCCTCCAGCTTGAACGTCTCCACCGCAGGACCCTTGAAGCGCATAGCCTCCGAGCGATTGCTGCCCTCGCCGCCTGCGCCTTGAACTTGCAGGGTACGCGTCAGTTTTTCCGGGTTGTACTGTAAAGAAATAATGCGCAGCACCCGCCCAGATTCGGCATCGATCAGCACGATGCCGCCTTTTAGGATTTGTGGAGAATTCGAATAGCCGGTCATTTAGTCCTTCCCAGTTTTTTTATAGATTGATTCTTTTAAACATGGTCATTGCAGCTTCTTCCTGACTGCATTTCAAAAGCACCGCTTCAAAAGCTTGGTATGTCCCCTCCTCATTGTTTCAATGTTCAAACAACAAACCAATAGTTGGCATAGGTCAAACGTTGCATCTAAGCTAATACCCACATCGCGCATGAGAGTACCGTATGGCTCTCATGCTTAAATACTGGTAATAAATTTATTACTGACCCAACCTTCAATATCGTTTGGCCCTTTTACATCGACCTTACTCCATCGATCTTTCGTTTCAAGAAGTAATATCTCAGTTCCTAACGACAGCGGCGGCGCGACCGGATCAAATTCAACGCCGGGTCCCTTCCGAATATTTAAGCCCTCCACTGTGACTTTATAATCATCATCAGTGTCGTCAGACCTGCCGAAAGCACCGGAATGTATATTGGTTAGAGGAAATGCCGGGCCGGGATCGTTTTTCCTACCCGGCGCAATATCCTCATGCCCCAAAATGTCTTTTAATTGATAGGTTTCTACTAATAATGAAGCCAAATCGTTAGCCCGTTGAATTTGAATATCGGTATAGGCGTGCCAAAATCCCATGTCAGATTCGTTTTTGTGTTTTGCCTGAATAACATCGTCCTCGGCAATTTCGGCTTGGAACCACGTCCGATATTTACTGCCAACCTTGGTAAGTTTGCCCGCATTATCCATCTCAATGCCGACAGAATATTGATTCATCCCCGTCAAGCCATTCCAGCAGCTTTTTCCGGCATGCCAGGCGACGATATTAAAAGGCGCCAGCTGAGTAATGCTGCCGTCCCTGCCAACCACTAAATGGGCTGAGGCCTTTGCTTGCGGACTGCACAGCCAATCCACCGAACTCTGGCAACCTCGACCTGCCGTAAAGTGAAAAATCAAGTATTTCGGGTCAAAGCTATTGCCTTTGTTAGGTGTTTGTCTCTGGCTTACATAGTCAGCTACCAATAAATGGTCATCAATTTTCATCAGTTCCCCTTAAATTTGTAAAAATCAATTAAATCGCACCTTTTTATGGATTAGATTCTTCTTATCCAATCTCCTTCGCAACGGTTACGAAATATTTTCCAGCTGTATTAAAATTGATGGGGCCTTCATTTCTAAACATATCCACCAATGCAATGAATTCCTCTGGAGTAGGAAAGAATTGATATACCTCTGTTTCTCCCTCAAGTGCTTAATAAAAGTAAAAACTCTATTTCGGTATAATATAACCGAGCCACTATTTATCAACGATTCGCCCTTTAATGACGATGAGATCGAGTCGCCGAAAGCAAATTTGGGTTGCAAACCTGCGTGAGACGATTCGCTCACGAGCGATAATTTGGCAATAGTGCTCATTGCTTCATCTCCTTGCTGTCGATGTTCTTACTCTATAGCTTTTTCTACATGGCTAACGTAAGCTCTTTCTGATTCCAATTATGATTGCTCACGATCAATCGAGCATAAACCCATTGATTATCTGCCATATTTCGCTTAGCAGAGTTTGTGCAGCACGGTATTGCTTTCACGGGCATGTCAGTATTGCCCCAGTGAAGGGATCAATTGCACTCTGAGCTACCTGGGCATCTGCTTGCCACTGCTGCTGCAAGGCCGACACCCTTTGCTGGACCTGGCTTGAAGCATCCGCTTGATTTGTGCCAGATACCGTGAAATTGACTGCCCTGAAATTGCTTTCCACCGTCGCCCGCCACGTATTTCCAATGTTACGGTGCTGCTTTTCGTGCGCCGCTAATGTTCCGCTCATGCTATTCCAGGCGGCGATCTCTGCGTCGCGGTTTGTACGTGGGGAAGGTGTCCACCGAGGTGTATCAATGGGACAGTTCACAGAGACTGTCAAACCATTGTGTCCCGTCACCGTTAGGCTTACCCCGCCACCTGATGTATCGGGCGGACTAATTCGCAGCTGACCATTAAATGAATAGTTACAGTTCGTTTGCGCCCATTCCGGACTGTAAGGCGAAGTGC
This sequence comes from uncultured Methylobacter sp., assembly GCA_903832775.1. Classification (GTDB taxonomy): domain Bacteria; phylum Pseudomonadota; class Gammaproteobacteria; order Methylococcales; family Methylomonadaceae; genus Methylobacter_A. The sequence continues at coordinate 19,180 of CAILCX010000092.1, forward strand.
TGTTAAGCCATCCAACGACATCATTACAATCAAGTGTTCCCGGCACAGCATATCGTCGAAGCATCTGGCTGGTTAGTGGCAATGACAAGTGCGGCAAAACACCTCCAATGTGATTTGAAATTGCTGACAGATCACGCTTTCCAATGGCATAAGCAATACGGCTTTCATTTGCCCCCGTTTGCTGGACGACGTGTGTCAACTCATGCGCAAGCAATCGCCGCCCCTCGTGAGCACCAGGAGCAAACCGCCCAGCACCAAACACAATGTTATGTCCTACCGTGTAGGCATGAGCATGCACATCCTGCGCCGACTGCTCCGCAGCAACGTCGGTATGCACACGCACATGCGAAAAATCATGGCCGAAACGTTGCCCCATGTCTTGCTGTAATTCAGGATCAAGCGGCATGCCGGAACTAGCAAGTACGCGGTCTACACTGGCAGGTGCTGTAACTGTACCGCCTGCCGCTTGTCCGGTAAAACGCTCTATGTGTGGCGTTGTGGCATTGACACCAGAATGAGCGGGGGATGCCAACACTTGGTCCGCAACCCGATCCGCTTCCTGTTCCAGCGGGTCATTGTTTGCTCCTATACTAAGTTTCTTTTGCAGATGTGTTTTTTTGCATTCCTCACATTCGCCTGTCAATGACGATGAGGCCGAGCCGCCGCAGGCACATTTGCGCTGCAACAGCAATCCTGGGTGAGACAAATTTCTCACGGGCGGTGATTTTGCGGCGGTATTCTGCTGTAATGCTAAAGTGTTCATATCTTTATCCCCTTGCCTATACCCTGCGCCACTTGCAAACCAATTTGTTGCGGTTTTGCACCCTGATTGACTTGTACACTGCTGACCCGCAGTCGCGATACATCACCATTCGCCGTCAATTGCTGGATGGCCTGTGGATCGGCAAACAGACGGGTCAATTCCTGCTGTAGACCCTCGGCGATACCCTGCCGGTCTTCGTGCCGGAAACCTTTCAATACCAAATTATCGATGTGCAGAACAATGTGTTTCATACCCAGCCCCGCGTTTCGGCATCGTTCAACGGGCGCTCGCGCTTTGAACCTTCGCCATGAGCTGCGTGCAGTAAATGCGCCATGCCGACTGGTTTGTCCGTATCTGCGGCCAGGAATGCGGCGTTGAAGGCGATATTGCGAATATTTCCTCCGGCCACCTGGAGTTGCGCCAGCTTGCGATAATCCAGTTCGCTGGTCGGCGTGGCGTTGGGGAATACACTGCGCCAGATGGCTTCGCGCTGCTCGGTATCAGGGAAAGAGAACTGCACAATGAAGCGCAAGCGCCGCTGAAATGCTGTATCCAGCGACGTCTTCAGGTTGGTAGTCAGGATGGCGAGGCCGGTATAAGCCTCCATGCGTTGCAGTAAATAACTGACCTCGATATTGGCGTAGCGGTCGTGACTGTCTTTTACTTCGCTACGCTTGCCAAACAAGGCGTCAGCCTCATCGAACAGTAGGATCGCGCCGCTGTCCTCGGCGGCATCAAAAACCTTGCGCAGGTTCTTTTCTGTTTCACCAATGTATTTGCTAACCACGGAGGACAGGTCGATGCGGTAAAGATCCAGATGCAATTCGTTTGCCAGTACTTCTGCGGCCATGGTTTTGCCGGTACCGCTTTCACCAGCAAACAGGGTACTTAGGCCCAAGCCTCGAGAACTCTTACGCGCAAAGCCCCACTCTTCGCAGACTTTCTGACGGTTGCGTACATGGGCGGCGATCTGACTCAGGATCGCTTTCTGATGTTCGGGAAGGATCAAATCTTCCCAGCCGAAAACCGGTTCAATACGTTGCGCCAACTCATCCAACTGCCGCCGCCCCAAGCTTTGGCAGGCTCGCCACATCACTTCGTCCGGTGCATCACTTCCGACGATAGCGTTAGCGATCGCCGCACCATTGTTCAAGATGGTTTGTGCGCTCAGTCTGTATTGCGAAACGACACCGTCCAGCGAACCATTAAGCTTTTGCGCCGCCGAACCCAGTGCTTGTTGCCACAAGCACTTTTGCTCCGGGGCTTTGGGTTTGTTGACAGTAAAGCGCAAGGAGCCGCGTTGTAGCTCCAGCGGATCATGGCTGGAAATAAACAGCAATCCACTTAAATGTTCGGCAAGCCGGGACATTGCGGCTACATTCGCCTGGTCGCGGCATTCGATCAACAGGGCGCTGGACAGGAGTGCCGATTCCCGTTGCCACAGGTTGGCGAAGGCGTCGCGTTCGCTAGCACCGCTTGGAATGTCTTCCGCACGCAGAATATGAAGTTGCAAGCCGAGTTCGGCGGCGACACCAGCGGCGATATCGGTCTGACCGTCACTGTCATCACCCAGCAAATGGATTATGGGAGCAGTTGCGTTGTGCTCATACAATGCTTTGATTATGTCTTGCGACGTTTCGCGATGGGTATTCGCTATCGTTGCTGCGATGCTACCATTTTGCAACAGGGGTTGAAGACGGGTATCCAGATAATTAATCCCGGCTAGAAAATGTAGCACCCGTTCGTCTATACGCAAGCGCGCATTCGCCAGACCGGATTCTTCAGCAACCTCAATCAGGCGCCACCGGCGCAAGGGACGAATCGGGCTGAGCGCACTCCAATGCGGTTCTTCCAGCACTGCCAGTGCCAAACTGAAGGTCGCGTAGGAACGTTGAAGATTGTTCTGCGCAGTGGCGCACAAAGAGGCAAGATTTGCGTCCATTTCCACGCCTGCGCAAAGCAGCAGTATGTCACGTTCGAAAGTACTGAGACCGAAGCAATCCACCAGACGATCTATGGCCGATGGCATCGGCAATGCAGCCCGAATTTGGTCGATGATGTCCATTGTAGTAAAGTCTTCGCCTGCAATGCGCGCCTTGATGCGGGCGAATTCAGCCACTATCAATTGCTGATTGTCATCGATCCAGTCGTGACCTGGGTCAGTGCCGTTCATGTGATGTTAATCCGTGCGCCGTTGAGGAATGCCGGCGGCTTGGCAGAACGATCAATAATTGGACTCTCTATACCATCGATGCGTAGCCGCGCCAGAAAGCCAGGAACTGGAGAGGCTTGAGCGTTTTTGATGACGAAGTCAAGTGATGTTGTCGTAGGCGTTGCAAAGGGTTGTGGCAGAAATTCCTGCTGTCCTAATATAAGCACAGCCTTCTGGCCTGCTCGAAGAGCAGGAGTAAAGTTGAGTGTAAATGTTGCGGTACCGGCTATGCGCACCACGGCCATTGGCAACCCGATGATTGTCGGTGCAAGTGTCAACGCCAGCCGGTTGGTTGAGCGTTCGTTAGTTTCATCCGGTGGCATTAGCTGGGCACTCACGGAATAAATTCCGACGGGAAATTTCGCTGCACTCGTGTTTGGAATTGTGAACAGAATTGAAGTTGCGCTATTTTTGGGTAGTGGCGGAGGATCAGTCGCAACAATGGATTCGTGAATGTCGAAGCGGTCGTTACTTAGCAAGATCGTGCGGTTTGTAGTAGGTTTTGGGTTAAGGTGATGGCCACGAAGTTCTATCGCTTTATCTATTTGCGCCGCAGGTTGATCGTCTGCGGGAAACACTGCATCCATCATAGGTAATGGCGGCTCCAGTCCAGGTACGACTACTAGGCCGCGTTCATACCAAGTATCTGGATTTAGCGGATCGGGTTTTATGACAGGACCAATCGTTAGTACTGGCTGGGGTGAACGGACCGGTTGGGTCGATTCTATTAACACCACACTCGCCATGTAAGCTGCAGTGGGGCGCAAGTGGCTTTGCGTGGCTGTCCAGAGCTTTGATATTTCCTCGGTATTAAGATATTCCGGCGTGATTTTAATCAGTTCGATCTGGTTTTCAAGCCCGGAATCCACCAATGCTTTCATTGAAGGTGTAAGTGCCGAACCACCTACCTGAGGCGAGGGATCAAGTGCTTTCCTGATGGCTTTACGACTGAGTACTGGCATTTCGTGCAGAAATTGCATGGCATAACCGAGCAGAATCTCACCGTGAAGATCTTCACTGCCATGAGCAGAAAGCAAATAGTGCAAGTTGAGGGCGAGCGGCGCATTGGTTAATCGCTGGCTACCGGAAGCATCACGCGATGGAAGCCCTTCATTGCGCCAGCCTGTATTGGGCGAAACATGATACATGAATAGATTAAGTTGGGATGTCTCAGTGCCACCGCTTGCAGGTATCACCCGGTCGGGCGGGCCGACACTGACAGTAATTGTAACGCCGATTTTATCTGTTGCCCCGTGGTCAATCAGACCATTATTGAGCAGATCGCGCAACACTGCGCTCACTCCGGCAATGGCGAGAGCGCTACTCATGCCTGCCTCTGCCGGCGAGCAAGGTATTCATCAAGCGTCATCGGCTTGGCTGTAGCCGGAGTCTGGCGTTTCGGAGGCTGTAACTCATGAACGGCAGTGACTTCGATGCGGCCTATGCTCACATGCACTTTGGTGGTCTCCTCGACCTGGTTTTGCCATGTGGAACGTCCGGGTTCGCCACGCCGGGCAACGGCACTCGAACTCAGTGCCGGAGAATGTGCAGTATTCTTTAACGGTAAGAGAGGCACAGGGATGGTGCTATCAGTAAGTAGTTCATTTATGCCGGATTGTGTTGCAGAATGGCTTAAACGGGTATGTATGTTAATTGGCTCATCCCAAACGGGTGATTCATCCGCCACTATGTTTCTTACATTAATTTTTGCTTGCCGCCGCCTGGATTCTGCAGATGATGGCGGGGTCATTTCGAGTTCAGGTTTTAGAGTAATTCCGGTTACCGATTCAGTAACCAGTACTTCAGGTGACGCTGGTATAGCTTCATTTTCAAAAGGTTGTGTTCTGATTTCCGCTAGTTTGCTATCAGGTGGCTGATTTTGACTTGGTACCTTATCCGTAAGACGCGGTTTATTTGCTTTTGCAGTCCAATTAGCAGGCTCTTCATGGTTTGCTGGTGACGGCGCTATGGAGTAAGGCAAGCGCGCTATAGAGTGCAAGGTGCTATCTTTGTTATCCATGGCTTGCGCAGCAATTCGATGCAGGAAGCCACTCATATTCCCACCATGTCGAGATAGGTTGAGCGCCGTTGCGGTGAGAGCGCAAGTATTTCTGGTTCAGTCCAGCCGTATGCGCAGGCAAGGCTATGCACTTCGGCCAGTAATGTTCGAGCTCTTACATCGACCTCATCCCACAACAAAGCGCCGATATTAAAATCAACCCGCCAAGTTTCGCCGCAATCTTCGCAAGTTAAGGCTAAATTGATGTCGGCTTCAGGATCAAGATTCGCCATGATTGTTTCGGTCTCGTCAAGCAGACTGGAAAATTTTAAGTTGATTTTATCCGAAGGTGAAAGACAGCATTGTTCCAAAAGCTTCACGGCAGCTTCCTTGCTGTCACGTTCCGAGGTAATCGTTGCGAGGTCGCGACTACATGGCACCCGGAACCGAAGATTAGATAAATCGAACTCGGCAGGGATATCATTCTCGTTGATACCGTCGAGTAGTTCCCCAGTATCAAGGCATATTTCCATGCGTTCACCACAATGCTCACAATCAACATAGGCATTGATACGCGAGCCAAAACATGCTTCGCGCAGTCGTAATAAGGCTCTATTGATTGCACCCAAAGGCAAATCCGGAAGTCGCGAAGGAGGCAGTTCAGGCCGCGCCCAAGCGCAAAGCAACAGCGCACGGTCTATCGGATGCCGCTCAAGGCCGCGCTCCCAAAGCGCAAGTATCTCTAATTCGCCAAGGGCTTGCATGGGTGTCAGGCGGGTTCAGTGAAGCTTGGTTCGCTGGGTTCTATTACATCATAGTCACGTTCCCAGCCTTCGTTTTCCAGCTTAATGTGCTGGATGGCTACTGCGTTGGCATTGGCATCCAGATCAGGCAAAGCCTGATATTCGGATACCCAGCAACGAAACACTTTGTAAGCGAGCGCAAGCTGACCTGCCTCGTTATAAACTTCAATGATGAGGTCTTTACGAAAATCCTTCAGCGAAACTTCGGCACCCAAACCGGAGCCGTAGTTCCAAACCTTGTTTGCCCATTTTTCGAACTCAGTGTCATGAGTTACGCCGCGATCAAGCGTAATCGCCTCAAACTTGGTGCGGCCGGGCGACTTTCTCGAAGTAGAAGGGTCGCCGCCTTCGCGGTGCTCAACCAGTTCGGTAGTACGCTTAAGCGCACCGACCTTGGAAATGCCCGCAACATATCGGCCATCCCATTTGACGCGAAATTTGAAATTTTTGTAAGGATCGAAACGCTGTGCATTGACGGTGAATGTTGCCATGGATGTCTCCTAAGTTTCAGGCTTGAATTTGGCCTGCGATTTGTTGCAGCTTGATCACTACAAATTCGGCAGGCTTGAGCGGCGCGAATCCCACTATGATATTGACGACGCCCAAATCGATGTCATTCTGGGTGGTAGTTTCTTTGTCGCATTTGACAAAATAAGCCTCGCGCGGACTGCGGCCCTGGAAGGCACCCTGGCGGAACAGGTTTTGCATAAAAGCACCGAGATTGAGACGTATCTGTGACCAGAGCGGCTCATCATTGGGTTCAAACACTGCCCATTGAGTGCCGCGGAACAGGCTTTCTTCAAGGAACAATGCCGTACGCCGTACCGGCAGGTATTTCCATTCATTGGCAAGTTGATCAGCGCCTTTTAACGTACGCGCGCCCCATATCGTGCGGCCAATAACTGGGAATGCGCGCAGGCAATTAACTGCCAGTGGATTGAGTTGGCCGTTTTCGCCATCGGTAAGCTTCACCTTAAGATCAACCACGCCATTGAGCGTCGCCTCAATGCCCGCAGGTGCTTTCCATAAACCACGCTGACCATCGGTGCGGGCTATAACTCCGGCCACGGCACCACAAGGAGCGAAGTCATCCAGACGATTTTCTTGCAAAGGGTCTGGTAGGCGCAGATAAGGAAAGTACAATGCCGCGTTTTCTGTACGGTTCAATCCCCAACCAGCACTGTCCAAGCCGCTGGCACCTGTAAGATCCGCAGGTTTGTTCCATGCCATGAGAGGATCAACGATGTACATCGCTCGGCGTTTCTTGCAATATACGTCTGCGGCGCTACGTGTTGTCGAGTTGACATCGCCACTCGCACTGCGGGTGAGCGGAGGGATACACAGGAGATTAAACAGGTCAGCCTTCTCAAGTGCCCATATCCCTTGCTTGGCCGCTTCCAGAGAGGCCAGAGATATTTGATTATCAGTGATGGCGCTGCCATCGTTGCCATCTGCGTTGAATGCACTGGAACCGGGAGGAAACGGATCGCCTGTTGCATCGGGTGTGGGAGCAGGCCTTGTAACGGGAGCTACACCACTAACACGAATAAGGCTGGATTCCTGATCCAGTAAATGCGTGACGAAGCGAGCGTTATTGGGATCGGTAGAGAGATTCAGGAAACGCTCGGTTTTGCCGGTGGCGGTATCGCGTACCGAAAGGTTGAACAGCTTGCCAGAAGGATCATCTACAGTGGATGGATAATCCACATGCGCCCGGAGTTTTTCGCCCCATTTGCCGGGATTAGCTGCGATCAAATTGAAGCCTGCTGCCAGAGTAAGGGTAGCGGCGGCGGCACTATTGTGAACGCGCACAATCAAAGCATCTGTGCCGCCGTTCTGGAAGAATTGCTGCACCGCATAACTCATGGTACTGTCGCGCCACAGCCCTCCGAAGTTGCGCTCAAATTCAGCAAAGCTCTGCACGCGCAGAGGACTATCTTTATCGCTGTCCAACGGGCCGCGCAAGGCACGTCCAATGAAAGTAGTGATAGAGGTCGCCACGCCGGTGATGGTATGCACTCCGCTGGAAACTTCTTCGATATAGACACCGGGATAAGACAAGGTAACGGGCATGACTGTATCTCCTTAATCAGTGAGTTAGGCTATTTTGCGACCTATGAGTATATGTATTTCCACCTCAGCACCAGTACCATTGGTAAGTGTTATATCAGTGATGCCCTTGAAGAGGTCTCTGACAATTTGTGCTAAAAATATATGCGGGGCATCCAGCACATAACCGCTACTAGGCTCACCTGGAAGTTTAGTGGGTGCAGCAATTGTGCCGCCTTTATAAGTAATTTTTGGATCAGGAGTAGCGGAACTGATAATGAGCAATGATATCTTGCTTGCATCCTGAAGTGCGACCGTGTTAGTGCCTGCCTTGGCAATAGTGAAGTCGAATTTTTCGTAAGCGTCCACATTAAAGCCACCGGCTCCTGAAATGGACGGGCCATTAAGCACCTGTGCTACAAAGTTCCAATTGATTATTTCCGCCATAGCATGTCTCCAGCTTAGTCATTCGACCAGATTAAAATTTCAAAGGACTCCAAAACAATTTTTACTAAAAACTGACAGCAATACAAATTAGTAAAAACCCCCATATTGTGTTGGAACTTTGTCTGGCAAGATTCAACACGGTTTTAATTAAACGCTAGAATTGTTGCCATATGGAAGGTAGGGCTCCGATTCAATTAAACTGAATGCAATTTATGACGCCGTCACAATTTTGGGCTCGTAAAATGCCAATTAAGGTTAATGTAAAAAATATTAATCGCTGCATAAGTCCTCGTATGGAGTTCATTGGTTTATATGGCATCCAACAGTTTTAATAATACAGAGTCTATCAGTTGGCATTCAGTATAATGACTCAGCTATAATAAGTTGTTAGCAAACTGTTATATATTTGTTAGCATTCCTACATAATCTCTAATTGTAACGGCTTGCAAGAATTTGACGGTTTATCATGTCAATTCTAATTAGTGCCTGACCGAAAAAACCACTTTTTAAAAAAGCTTGCAAAAAAAATCTGAAAAATTAATTTGAAATTTTTTTCAGGGCCGGAAAAGCCTTTTATTTTCTGGCTACCCCTCCACTATTCAGCATTATCCTTCCAAATCACAAACTGTAGGCTCACCTTTACCTTAGATAACCGGGCTGGTGTTATCAAAAAAGCGTCAGGCCGCAAATTTTTTTTTGCTGCTCGCTAAAATCTGCAATCGCTCCATGCCGCGCTTGATGGTGCAAAGCTTTTGAATGTTGCGCGATAATACGTACAAGCCAACAGAACGATCGAAAGCAACAATCCCGTGATCAAGACATCTGGTAGGCCTGGGATTAAGGACAGGTATCTGACAACTCTTAACAGGTAGCGCCTGTAATCTCTTTAAAAAAAGTACACATGTGAACGATCGACGCTGTAATTCAGGGAAGCCGCGGGCCAAATTTACAAATTGCTGCACTCTCGCCTATATCTGCCCGTCAATGACAGTTATTCAATAAAGCATCCTATGGTGCAATAGATAGCGAAATACCATATATTCAACATATAAGTTGCAATTACATGAGTGCCTGTATATTGTGCTCCAAAAATAATTTCAATATCATTCAAACAAGTCAATCGAAGAGCCTAAAATGGATTCCGAACCATCAATACAAAATTCATTCAACTCTATTGATTGCTCCCCAGAACAATTACTTCATGAGCTTCAGGTACGCCAGGTTGATTTGCAATTTAAACTGATCGAACTGGAAGTTCAGAACGAGCATCTCCGCAGCATTCAAACTCAGCGTGAAGAATCAAATAGCTACTATGCGGATCTATTTAATAATGCCCCAGTCGGCTATCTGTCGCTGTCCGAAAAGGGACTTATTTCTGATGCTAATATTACTGCTGCCAAGCTGCTTGAAATTGATCGTCTAGATCTGTTATCCACTAGTTTTGCGCGCTTGGTGACTGCACAGCATAGCGATCGGTGGTATCTTTTTTGTCGTGAATTGAAAAATAACAAGCAGCAAGGCACTATTACTTTATCGTTAAAAAGTTGTGACGATACAGTAATGAGTGTTCGGCTTGACTGTTTATGGATAAATTCTACCTTGCGTATCACGCTGAGCGATTTAACAACGACAAAACAAGTCATACCGGATGCTTCGCCTGCTGAATTACGTTTAACTGCGAAAAAGATCAAAGATGAAGAATTAATTAGACTGCAAAACATGACCAATGAAGCGCTGGAGCAGTCAAATCAATACCTGAAACTGGCCATAATTTCAGGCCAGGTCGGAATATGGCAATATAATCTGCAAACTAATGAGCTGATCTGGGACGATACCATGTTTGCGCTATACGGTTCCAACCGGAAGGGTTTCTTAGGCGCTTATAGTGACTGGTCAACGCGCTTGCATCCTGATGACAAAGTAACAACTGAAGCAGCAGTACAAAATGCCATTTCCGGCAAGAAAAGTTATAACTCAGATTTTCGCGTAATCTGGGCAAATGGCGAAGTACACCACCTTAAAGGACATGCGCATGTGCTCATGAATGAGGCAGGTAACCCCCAGCATATGGTTGGCACCAACTGGGACAACAGTGCGTTTGCACACACTAATCAGCAACTTTTGTTGGCACGCGCTGCAATTGACAACAGTAAAAGTGCTTTCATTTGGCTGACTGAGGATGGCCATGTGGCTGATGTCAATAACTTTGCCAGCATAAGTCTGGGCTATACACAGCATGAACTAAAAAGTCTGCATGTATGGGACTTCGATATTGAGCTGTCGGCTGAGTCTTGGCCTGATGCTTGGGCACAATTAAAAAAATCCGGAAAATATCAGGGGGAAAGTTTGCATCGGCGTAAGAATGGAACTTTTTTTCCGGTAGAGGTCGTCACCGACTTCATTGTCATTAACGGAAAAGAATACAGCTTCTCCTTTATCAATGATAATACTAAGCGCAAACAGATAGAACTGAAGCTACGAGCTGCGGATGCGTTTAATATCAGCATACTTAACTCGCTGACTGCGCACATCGCCGTGCTTGATAATCAAGGTGTTATTACTGCCACTAACCACGCTTGGCGACAGTTTTCCAGAGATAATGCTTTACCAGAAACCAATCAGGCTATGCTCGGAATTAATTATTTGAACGCCTGCAATCAGCCTACTGCTAAGGAGGCAAATACTGGCATTTCAGCGGTGCTAAGCGGTGAGTTGAAGGAATTTAATTTGGAGTATCCCTGCCATTCGGCTAATGAAAAACGCTGGTTCCAGATGAATGTAACTCGCTTGAAGGGATTAAATGAAGGTGTTGTTGTCAGTCATAAAAACATTACCTTGCGCCATAAAATGCAGGCGTTATTGCAAGAAAAAGAACGCATGTTATCTGAGTCGCAACGTATAGCGCATATTGGCAGTTGGTCTTTTAATCTCGCGACAGGTTATCTGGTATGGTCAGAGGAAATGTACACCATTTTTGGTGTTACGCCAGAAACCTTTGCTCACACCCAAGAAGCCATTGATCTGTTGATTCATCCCGAAGACCTGGAGCAAAGAAAAAAGTGGCTCACTAAATGCTCTAAAGGGAAAAGGATGAAAGAACTCATTTCCCGTATTCAGTTACCGGATGGTTCCATTCGGTTTGTCTGTACCTATGGCGAATTGCAATATGACGACATGAACAAACCAGACCGCTTGCTGGGTACTACCCAGGACATCAGTGAGCGTAAATACAAGGAAAATCTGGATAAAGAGCATCTGGATCAACTAGCTCATGTCACACGTCTTAGCTTAATGGGAGAAATGGCTTCAGGCTTGGCTCATGAGGTCAATCAACCGCTAACAGCGATTTCCACTTATGCACAAGTCAGTTTAAACCTGCTTAAAAAAGAAAGTCCTGACCTCATAAAACTGGGTGAAGTGGCCGTCAAAACTAAAGATCAAGCATTACGGGCAGGACAAATTATTCATCGCATGAAACGGTTTGGCACATCCAAGTCACAACAGCGATCAACGGCTGATATAAATGAACTGATTAATCAATGTGTAAGTCTATGCGCCGATTTTATAAAACAAAATAGCATAGTGGTCAAACTTGAACTGCCAGACAACTTACCCGTTGTCCATATAGATCATATTCAAATTGAACAGGTACTAATCAATCTGATCCGTAACGGGATTGATGCAATATTGGGCGCAACCGACAGGCAACATGGTGAAATAACTATTCAAAGTCAGTTGACGCTCGAAAATAAAATACAGGTTTCTGTAAAAGATAATGGCCCAGGCATTGAGGAAGATCAGCAATCGAAAGTTCTGATGCCTTTTCACACTACCAAGGAGGATGGCATGGGCATGGGTTTATCCATCAGTCGTTCACTCATAGAGGCGCATAATGGAACATTGTCTTTTAATAGTGAATTTGGAAAAGGTTGCACCTTTTATTTTATCCTGCCCATTTAAAAGGCGCAGAGATTCGGTGTTGCTATCGCACTATCAAACCATCCTGACGCTTTAAACATCACGAATGCTTTAAGATCAACTATTGTTTGAGGAAGTTTCTTTATTTACGAAGAAAAATAAGTCTCCTCTATTAGAACAATGCAAATCAGTTGCCCTATAATGGATTACGTTCCACTAAAGCAATCTCAGATAAACCCAGCCTTTTCATATTATCTTACTGATCCCCAATATCTATATTCATGCAACAATTTATTGATTTTCTGGGCATTAAAGACCTTATCCCACACGGTTATTGCCTATCATGGAGTCCGGTATTACTCTGGCTAAACGTCAGTTCAGATCTGCTGATTACTCTTGCCTATTATTCAATTCCACTGACCATTATCTATTTCGTCCGGCAACGAAAAGACATTCCCTATCCCTGGTTGATGGCGATGTTTTCTGGATTTATTGTCGCCTGCGGTACCACGCATTTATTATCGGCTATTACTATTTGGATACCGTTGTATTGGCTGGATGGGGTCGTTAAAGGTTTTACTGCGATTCTGTCAGTGACCACGGCCATAATGATGCTATGGATTACGCCACGAGCATTATCTTTACCCACGATTCATCAATTACAAAATGAAATACGCCAAAGGAAAGCAGCAGAAGCGGCCTTGATAGAAAGTGAATTCCGCTGGAAATTTGCGATTCATGGTTCGGGTGACGGGGTATGGGATCGGGACATACAAACAGGTGTAGTCGATTACTCTAGTCGCTGGAAAGCAATGCTGGGATATAGTGAAAATGAGATATTACCGAGTCATCAAGAGTGGTTAAATCGTATTCATCCAGAAGATCAGTCTGTTGTTGCAGAAGCGATGCTTGCTTGTCTTGATAATAAAGTACCACATTACAATATTGAATATCGATTGCGCTGTAAGAATGGGTGCTACAAATGGATCCTAAGTCGCGGCATGGTGGTCAATCGCAGTGAAGACGATAATCCCTTGCGGATGATCGGTACAAATACTGATATTTCTGAGCGCAAACAGATAGAAGCAGACTTACAAAAAACTCAGTCACAATTGCTGGAAAAACAACGCATGCTAGCAGAGTCGCAGCGCATCGCTCATATTGGCAGTTGGTCATTAGATCTGGCGACTGGACTTCTTAAATGGTCAGATGAAATGTATGCCATTTTTGGTGTTACGCCAGAAAGCTTTACTCACACACCCGACGCCATTGGTCATTTGATTCATCCAGAAGATCTGAACTTAAGAAATAATTGGCTTAGCGAATGCCTGAAAAAAAACAAGGTTAATGAACTCATCTTCCGCATTAGGCTTTCGGATGGCAAAATTCGCTTTATCTGCACCCATGGCGAATTGCAATATGACTCCATGAACAATCCGCTTCGCCTTGTAGGCAGCACACAGGACATCAGTGAGCGCAAAAACAAGGACAATAAGGACAAAGAGCATCTGGACCAACTTGCCCATGTAACGCGTCTCGGACTGTTGGGGGAACTTGCTTCAGGTATAGCCCATGAAGTTAACCAACCGCTGACTGCAATTGCCACTTATGCCCAAGTCAGTTTAAACATCCTTAAAAAAGAAAATCCTGACCTGTCTAAACTTTCTGAAATAGCCGTTAAATCCCAGGAACAAGCCTTGCGCGCTGGGCAGATCATTCATCGCATGAGACGACTATGTACCTTCAAGTCACAACAATTATCAACAATTGCCATCAATGAGTTAATTAACGACTGCGTTGGATTGTGTGCCGATCCGTTAACACACAATAGCATAGCGGTAATCCTTGATTTAGCAGACAATCTGCCACATCTTCATGTTGATTACATTCAAATTGAACAAGTCATTATTAATCTGATCCGTAACTGCATTGATGCAATATTAGGCGTAACTGACAGACATCAAGGTGAAATAACTATTCAAAGTAGCTTGACGCCCGACAATAAAATACAGGTTTCTGTAAAAGATAATGGTCCTGGCATTGACGAAGATCAACATTCCAAGATATTAATGCCTTTTCACACTACCAAGGAGAATGGCATGGGTATGGGCTTATCCATCAGTCGCTCACTGATAGAGGCGCATGATGGAACACTGTCTTTCAAAAGTGAATATGAAAAAGGTTGCACCTTTTATTTTACGCTGCCTATTTTAAAGTCTACAGAGCTTGTTGACAGCTAAGTCCAACAATAGATTGACGTTGACGGACTAGTTTATTAAGTTAGATAATTTGCTAACTATTCTACCCACATAAAAGAGAAAGATTTTGTCGTCAAATGACCAAAATAGCTCTATCCACAAAACTTCAGCAGTACCGCCTTCGGTTAAAACCCCCTCCGATATTGGCGCCGAGTCCTCATTAGCCTCGTTGCGTACCCTGTTAACGGGACTACAGACGGTTATCGATCAAACAGGTTCTTACATTTTCACAAAAGATCTTCAGGGACGTTACACCTATGTAAATCAAAAAATTCAAGATCTTTTTGGAGCTTCTTATCATGATATTGTAGGAAAAGATGATAGCCATTTTTTCGATATCGCACTTAGTAATGAATTACAAATCAATGATCGCCGCGTTATCGATCTTGGTGAAACTATAGAGTGTGAAGAAAGAAACATCCTTAAACCCAGCGGGAATGAGCAGTTTTTCTGGTCCATCAAGAAACCTGTTCGGAATGAGCAAGGCCAGATAATTGGTATGTGTGGAATATCTACCGACATCACGGCGCGCAAACAATCAGATGAAGCATTACAGAAATTGCAATCGAGATTTGAGTTCCTACTAAAATCAACGCCTGCGGTAATTTATGCAGCCCATACACATGGCGATTATGATGTAACTTTTATTAGTGAAAATATAAACACGCAGCTTGGTTATCAATCCCATGAGTTCCTCAAAGACCCGACGTTTTGGATTAACCATATTCACTCAGAAGATCAGGCAATGGTTCATGAAGGTTTGGGACAGCTTTTTGAAACAGGCTTTCATGAATTTGATTATCGCTTTCAGCACAAAGATGGCAGTTTCCGCTGGATGCATGACGAGTCAGCATTGATCTGTGACAAAGAGGGAAAGCCGCTTGAACTCATTGGTTATTGGATTGATATCACCCCCCAAAAGATAGCCGAAGAAAAGCAGCGTGATAGCACCAAATTCTTAAAACAAATCCTGGATAATCTTTTTTGCTACGTTGGCCTGCTGGATATCAACGGAATTATTCAGGAGGTCAATAATGCACCCTTACGTCAGGCTGGAATTCGACGTGAGGATGTCATCGGCCTCTATTTTTCTGATGCGCCCTGGTGGACTCATGACCAAGCAGTGCAAACACGATTATTGGAGGCAATAGAAGCCGCCAAGCAAGGAAAAACGATACGTTATGACGAAGTGATTAAAATGGGCAATGATCTCGTGACTATTGACTTCCAAATTTCACCCGTGTTTGATGATTATGGTGAGGTTATTGCTTTGCTACCAACAGGGGTTGATATTTCCGCTCGGAAACAGGTAGAAGAGAGCTTAAACAGTTACCGTAATCATCTGGAAGAATTGGTAAATGCGCGTACCCGTGAACTACTAAAGTCCGAACAAGCGAAGGAGCAAGTTCTTCAGCGCCTGAAACTTGCCGCAGCCTCAGGCCAAGTAGGAATATGGGACTTAAATCTGCAAACTAATGAGTTGATCTGGGACGATACCATGTTTGCATTGTATGGCTCATGCAGGGAGGACTTCTCAGGAGCTTATGATGCGTGGTCTACTCGTTTACACCCTGACGACAAGATGACAACTGAAGCAGCACTTCAAGATGCTGTTTCTGGAAAGAGTGATTACAATCCCGATTTTCGTGTACTCTGGGCGAATGGGGAGGTGCATTATATAAAGGGGCATGCCCAAGTAATCAGCGACAATAACGGCAAGCCTTTTCGCATGATTGGCACCAACTGGGACAATAGTGCGCATGCACAGACCCATCAGGAGCTACTGCTGGCACGCGCCGCAATTAACAACAGTAGAAGTTCTTTTTTTTGGATCACGTCAGATGGACTTGTAGCTGATGTTAACGATTTTGCCTGTCAAAGTCTTGGCTACACCCGCAATGAATTGCTCGGCTTACATGTCTGGGATTTTGATCCTTATTTACCTGCTGAGGCTTGGACTAATGTCTGGACTCAATTCAAGAAAACAGGAAAATATTTGAGTGAAGGACTCCACCGGCGCAAGGATGGAACGATGCTCCCGGTAGAAATCATCAGCAACTATATTGCCATCAACGGAGAAGAGTATAGCTTTTGCTTTGTTAATGATATTACTGAGCGTAAACATGCCGAAGAAGCTATTCATTTGCTGGCGTTTAACGACCCTCTAACCAAATTGCCCAATCGGCGATTGTTAATTGATCGGCTCAACATCGCCCTTTTAGCATCAGAACGCAATAAACATTACGGTGGATTGCTGTTTCTAGACATGGATAACTTCAAAACACTGAACGACACGTTTGGGCACCAATATGGAGATTTACTGCTGATCGAAGTTGCGCTTCGTCTTAAAGACTGCGTGCGGGAGACCGATACCGTGGCCCGTTTTGGCGGGGACGAGTTCGTGATTCTTCTTGAGAATATTAGCGAGGATATCGAAGAAACCTCACATAATATTACTCATGTTGCTGAAAAAATACGCACATCGCTGTCGGCAGCTTATCATCTAAATGAATACACTCAACGCAGTTTCGCCAGTATCGGAGTCTATATTTTTTATGGTAATAGTGATTCAGCCGATGAATTACTTAAACGTGCCGACATGGCGATGTATCAAGCCAAGAATACTGGGCGTAACAAAGTTCAATTCTTTGATCCACTCATGCAGCAAGCAATGGAAATGCGTGCAGCACTGGAATCAGATTTGCGTGAGGCTATCGTCGCTGAGCAATTGCAGTTGTTCTACCAGATACAAGTTGATCAAAATTTACAGCCTTGTGGAGCTGAGGCATTGATACGCTGGATACATCCTCAGCGCGGCATCGTTTCACCTACACAGTTTATTGCTGTTGCGGAAGAAAGTTCGCTAATCCTGGAAGTCGGGTATTGGGTGCTGGATAAAGCCTGTCAGCAACTGGCAGCGTGGAGTCATCACGAAACGACTCGTAACCTGACACTTGCGGTCAATGTCAGTGCCGGGCAGTTTAAACAGTCAGATTTCCTGGAACAGGTAAAGACGGTTATTGATCTGCATGGTGTTAATCCGTCACATCTGAAGTTTGAGTTGACCGAAAATGTTGCGCTGGATAATTTGGATTTTGTGATTGCAAAAATGATGGTCTTGAAAGAACATCTTGGTGTCCAAATATCTCTAGATGATTTTGGTACAGGATATTCGTCACTATCCTATTTGAAACGGTTGCCGCTTAATCAAATAAAAATCGACCAAAGTTTTGTACAGGACATGAGTACCAACTCCAGTGACGCCGTGATGGTAAAAGCCATTATTGAATTAGCGAAAAACTTTGATTTTGACGTGATTGCTGAAGGCGTTGAAACCGCTCAGCAATTGGCTTTACTGAGGCAATATGGATGCATGTCCTTTCAAGGTTATTTATTTAGTAAGCCTGTGCCTCTAGAAGAGTTTGAAGCGCTACTGAAAACTAACTTCCCCGTAAATACCGGTGATTGATATATCGTCCTATTCAACGCTCAGAGTTGGTGAGTTTTGACCCATGCTTGCACAAGCTTTGCGACAAAGCCGAAAAAAGACATGGGTTCAATTACCGGTCATGTTACAATTCGCCGCTCAAAAAAATAACCTTACTAATTTAGGTTGATAAAATCACAATAAGGAAAATAACTTCATGAAATTGTTAAAAAGTTCAATTATCGCAATTGCTATCGCCTTCTCTTTTGGTACAGTTTCATCAGCAATTGCCGCAGGAAAAATCGAAAATGCAACCGGGGGACAAGTTAAGGAAGCTATTCAAGCAGCACTTACAGGTTCCTCTGCTGCTTTAGATGGTCTAAAGAACGGCGCTAATCAAGAAGTAATAGTGCAACATATTGCCACTGCACGCCAAGAAACCAAAAAGATTGAGGTTGGTACTACATTAGATCCAATTCGTAACAAAGCAAGTGGCCAATTAAGAGCTGCAAATACTGCTATTGGTAATGGCGAAAAAGAAAATGCTGAAGCAGCTTTAGTTGAAGCGGTTAAAGGTTTCGAACAAATCAAAGCACTCTATAAATAAAGGTAAGCGCAAGCATTTTTCGCTGCTGAAATGGGATTCAGCCCTTTTCACCAGCGAAAGTTGCCGGCCATTATTGTCCTCCGCTAGTCGCATTCATCCCCTGCACTACCCGCAAAACTTAGCATTACCTTGCTATATTCTCGCGCAAAATTTTATTGAATATACCTGTTATAGCCAATAAGCAATCTCTTTCGAATCCTCTGCTCCGATTCAATTCCATCATATTCATTACCATAAAGCAGACCGTCACGAAAGATTGTTCTCGCATCATAGCTAATTAACTTTTAGAATTGAGCTGCCCACAGGCTGCTAATACATCATCGCCTTTAGCCGTTCTTATTAAAGTCGGAATTTTAAAAGTATCTAAAATTTCTTTAAACTTTTCAATTTTATCCAAATCCGGACGCTTGTAATGTGATCCTGGAAATGAGTTAAAAGGAATTAAGTTTATATATGCACTTTTACCAGCCAGTATCGTTCCCAGTTTTTCAGCATCATCTGGAGAATCATTAAAATCTTTTATCAGAATATACTCATAAGTAATAAATTGTTTTTTATTTAAAGGTATCTTATCAATAGTTTCCAACACTTCATCTAACGGATATTTTTTATTAATGGGAATAAGTTCATTCCTCTTTTCTTCAAAGGGTGAATGTAGCGATAAAGCAAGATTCACTCCAGGAATTTCCTCACTCCATCGTTTAAGCCCAGGGATATAACCAGCCGTTGAAATAGTGATTTTTTGAACACCAATTGAAGTTCCATGTTTCGATAAGAATATTTCGCAGGCTTTTTTAACGGCATCAAAATTATGTAAAGGCTCCCCTTGCCCCATAAAAACAATATTTAAAATCCTCTCTTCTCCCGGCCTATTTTTTGCTAACCAACGCCACGCCTGTAGAAACTGGCCAACAATTTCACTTGTAGTCAAATTTCTTTTAAGTCCTTGTTTTCCGGTAAAACAAAAAGAACAATTCATCGCACAGCCAACCTGCGATGAAAGGCAAATAGAATATTTATTATGAAACGGAATAAGGACAGTTTCGACTTTATGCTGGTCTTTAAGCTTAAAAAGAAATTTTACTGTTCGATCTTCTTTTGACTCATGAACCGTGTCGATTTCGGGTAAAGAAAAGTCGAATTTATTTTCAAAAAAGGCCAATGACAATTTGGCAATTTTATCAACGCATTGAGCTGGTTCTTTTTTCTTATAATGCCAATTAAATAGAACTGACGCTGCTGAGTGGTTTAAATCATTCTGACTTATAACCATTTCCAAATCAGAATAATTTAAATCATAAAAGGATTGCTTCAAAAAATTTCTCCTTGTAATAGCAAACTTTCCGCACAGGAACAATGCCTAAATAAGCTTTCTTTAAGTTATGGTGAATTACCTGACTATGAATTTTACGCACTACTCAGGTAATCCCTATAAAACAACAAAAAAGCTCGACTAACTTACAGCTATTATGAAATATATAAAATTACTAAAAGCCAGTAGAAGGCTCGCGGCTAGCCCACATCGCCTGTATTTCGAGTATCCGTGGCAAAATATCTATAAATAAGTCAACCAATCGCGGCTCAAAATGACTACCTGAATTCTCCTGAATAGTCTCAACTACCTTCGTTAACGGCCATGCTTCCTTGTAGGATCTTTTCATCGTTAGCGCGTCAAATACATCCGCTAATGCAACAATACGTGCCGACTCATGAATTAACTCACCGGCTAACCCGTCAGGATAGCCAGTGCCATCCCAGCGCTCATGATGACGTAGGGCAATTTCATCAGCCATCTGAAATACCGCCGCATTACTCTTGGCGAGTATGTCATAACCTATTCTGGGGTGGGTTTTCATTACCACCCATTCCGCCGCATCCAGTTTTCCTGGTTTCTTTAGAATCGAATCGGCTATACCAATTTTGCCGGTATCGTGCATCGGAGCGGCTTAAAAAAAAATTATTAAAATCTCTACCACGTGATTTGAAGTTTACAATGGCTTTGCTTTTTAGCACGGGTGAGAAAAATACGGCTCACCAAAATTGTTAGTTAAGACTTTATCACAAGCCGCGTTACTCGAAATTCTTAAGCTACATTGCTAAGCTATAAACAACTAAAAGGGGCTCGTTAAAGTCGCAATTATCCGAAGTGGCGCGCCGCTGCCGTTAGCTATTTTCATGGGTAACGCTACAATATAAATGCCCTTTGGAGGTAACTTATCTAAATGGGCAAGATTTTCAAAACCGGGTTTATTATTACCCAATAGAATCTGGTGAGTTCTGAACTCTTTGGATTGACCATAGTCCATGCTTGGAGTATCTAATCCCAATGCTTTGATGTTTCTTTTTTTTACGAGCCAGTCAGTCGTTTCTGGCAAAATCCCAGGGAAATGTAATTCGGGTATGGCTTCTGGTCCAGTCTTCAAAGTTCCAAAATATTTTTCTCGGTCAGGATAGAAATCTTCATATCCCGTCCGGAAAAGTATGATTGTATTATCAGGTATTGTATTGTTGTCTTTTTCCCAACCTTCAATATCTTCGATTTTCACCTGATAATCACGATTACCCAGAGCCTGTCTGGATACGTCAATCACAACGGCATTGCCAGTTAATCTGCTTAAAGGTAGTTGATCTACCGTTAATTTGTTTTCTGCAAAGTGAATAGGCGCATCAAGATGTGTACCCCCATGCTCAGGTGTACTGATGCTATAAGACGAATAATAATAGCCTGCTGCTGTTTTCCCTGCTGCTTCTGTAACATGTTCAAATCCTTTAATATTATTAGGCCAATATAACGTGGACCGATCATAACTATGTCCTAAATCTATCCATGTTACATCATTAAATGAAAGAGCAGGATTGACATGCTGGGAGCATCCAACAAGTCCGGCAACAAATAAAAAAAGTATTTTTTTCATGGCAATTATTTTCCAGTTATAGGGTTTAAGATAACTTAAGAGTATGAGGGGGCGCCTTATATTTTATTGCATTTAACTTAAACACATGATAATAATGAAATTTAGTGAAAATATTAAGGTAATAAAAATGAAGCAAAAAAATCTGGCCATTATTTTCTGTGCCTTATATTCAGCAAGTGCGCTTGCCGACATAAAAGAATTTACCCTTACCACGATAGCGGATTCAAATGAGGGCTCTAAACATTTTATTCCTGTAGCACCGCCAACTCCCTCACTTGGCGATATGTTTATTTTCGACCAGCCACTAAAAAACAAGGACATGACTAAATTCCTTGGGACAAATAGCGGCTTTTGTGTCGCAACTAAGCCGGGTTCATACAGTCAATGCCAGTGGACGCTAACGCTTGCAAAAGGAACGATTACCGTAGCTGGCCAGGAAGCCGAAACTGGAACATCTATTATTCCGATCATAGGAACAACGGGGAGCTATGCAAATTACACTGGAGAATTAAAAACATTTCCGAATGGTGATGGCACCTATACTCAAATCCTTAGTTTTTATCCCAAAGCAAAAAAATAAGATTTATCTATCTTCCCCTGTATATCCAGATAGTGACGGCTCTCAAATAGAGTTTTTATTATTTGGCTTAAAGGCAATTGCCGCTTTAACTGCCATTTTCCAGCCGTTATACAATGTTACTATTTTTTCTTGTTCTAATTCAGGGTTAAATGATTTATCAACTAGCCATTGAGAGGCTATTTCTTCTTTATTTGCCCAAAATCCTGCGGCAAGTCCGGCCAGATAGGCTGCACCCAGCGCTGTAGTTTCGCTAACGATAGGTCGAGCCAGTGATACTTTTAAAATATCACTTTGAAATTGCATCAAAAAATTATTTTTTGATGCACCCCCATCTACTTTTAAACACTTAAGTTTGATACCTGCATCTTCTTCCATTGCAGTTAAAACATCTTTGACCTGAAAAGCAATAGCCTTTAATGTCGCTCTAATAAGATGCTCCTTAGTCGTGCCTCTCGTTATGCCAAATACGGCACCTCTGACTTCGCTATCCCAGTGGGGAGTTCCTAAGCCAACAAAAGCTGGAACCACATAAACACCATCAGTAGACGAAACATTTCTGGCATGTGCTTCACTTTCACCAGCCTCTTTAAAAAATTGCAAACCATCACGTAACCACTGTACTGCGGAGCCAGTAACAAAAATACTACCTTCTAAGGCATATTCTATTTTTCCATTGATACCCCATGCAATGGTCGTTAATAAGCCATTATTTGATTTTACTGCTTTAGAACCGGTATTCATCAACATAAAACAGCCGGTTCCATAAGTGTTTTTTGCCATGCCTTCCGAGAAACAAGCCTGGCCAAACAAGGCCGCCTGCTGATCTCCGGCAATTCCAGCTATGGGTATTTTAAAACCGTTAAAAACTTTTGTATCTGTATACCCATAAACCTCGGAAGATGATCTCACATCAGGTAGCACTGATTTCGGTATATTGAGTGCATACAGTAATTCCTCATCCCAGCACAAATCATGAATATTATACAGTAGTGTTCTTGAAGCATTACTGTAGTCTGTGGCATGCACTTTGCCATTGCTTAGCTTCCAGAGTAACCACGTGTCAATGGTGCCAAATAATAAGCTATCTTGTTCTGCTTTCTGCCGGGCTCCCTCTACATTATTTAATAACCAGGCCAGTTTAGTTCCTGAAAAATAAGCATCGATAAGCAATCCTGTTTTGTTGCGTATTGCCTCATCAAATCCCCTGTTTTTAAGATCTTCACATAACTCAACGCTTTGACGTGACTGCCATACAATGGCATTGTAAATGGGCTGACCACTGTTTTTGTCCCATACTACCGTTGTCTCACGTTGGTTGGTAATGCCAATCGCTATAATTTCTTCTGTCGCGTAATGAGCTAGCACGTCGCTGACAACTGTTTCTACAGATTGCCAAATCTCATTAGCATCATGTTCCACCCAGCCTGGAAATGGAAAATATTGGGTAAATTCTTGTTGTGAAATATGAACGACTGCTCCCGCTTTATTAAAAAGAATCGCTCTGGTACTGGTCGTACCTTGATCGATTGCAAGAATATATTTTTTTTCCATTGTGTTCTTAACCACTAAAATATCAGAGCTCATATTTTAAAGTAACTTATTGTTTTATTTAATAATACATTTTTTAGCAAAGTTTTATTTCTTGATGTGCAAGTGCCTGTTAATAAGCAATCAATCACCCCTCCACTTTAATTTTCTAAAACTTTGCGAAAAGCTTCCCAACTAGTAAAGAACTCACCAACTTCGGTTACAGCATTATTTGACATGATTATTTTTCTCTACATAACAGTTAATAAAGGGCTTATTTACTATGGAAGCTTATACGAGTCGAATTAAAATTTAAAATAACAATAATTGCACTCAGCATTAACCAAGCCGCCATCATATAAAGCGCATTAGTCAGATTACCCGTTGCTTCTTTTAGCCACGCCACCAATACAGGGCTTAAATAACCCGCTAAATTACCAAAAGAATTGATAAGTGCGATTCCTCCTGCTGCAGCCGCGCCATTTAAAAATTGCGTCGGAAGTGACCAAAAAACCGGCAATGCTGATAGAGTGCCTAAGCAAGACACCGATAAGGCTAATAAAGTCAGCGCTAGCGAATCATTATAATATCCACTAAGAATAAGACCGACACTGCCTAGCATGGCACTTAAAGCAAAGTGCCAACAACGTTCTTGATATTTATCTGACGAATGGCTAATAACAATCATACCCACCACCGCCAGCAGATAAGGGATAGCTGTTAATAATCCAGTTTGCTGGATATTTTGTTTATCCAATTCATTAACAATCTGCGGCAACCAAAAAGTGATACCGTAAACGCCCATAACAATTGAAAAGTAAGCGCCACTTAACCACCATACTTTGCTATTCGTAAAAACCTTAGCGAAGCTGTCAAAGTGCCCGGATTGTTGCTTTTTCTTGGTTTCATTTAGTAATTGTTCAACTAACCAAGTGCGTTCTTCACTACTAAGCCATTGGGCAGTGCTGGGATTGTTGTCCATCCAGATGATAACGACTAGCCCCAAAATAATGGCGGGTAATGCTTCGAGCAAAAATAACCATTGCCAGCCAGCGAGATTAGCCATGCCGTTGAAAGTCGTCATAATAAATCCAGACAATGGCCCACCGATGATCCCCGCCCAGGCAATAGCGCTCATAAATGTGGCTGTGGCTTTAGCGCGGCGTATAGCCGGATACCAATAAGTGAGATATAAAATAATACCCGGGGTAAAGCCCGCCTCACCTAAGCCCAGCAAAAAACGAACTGTATAAAACTGAAAGGGTGTCGTCACAAACATCGTTGCCGCCGATAATATGCCCCAAACAATCATAATCCGGGCAATCCATAATTTGGCACCAACACGTTGCAATATAAGATTGCTTGGAACTTCAAATAGAAAATAGCCTAAGAAAAAAATCCCCGCACCAAGTCCGTAAACGCTATCACTGAACCCTAATTCTTTGGTCATGGTGAGCTTGGCAAAGCCGATATTGACTCTATCAAGATAAGCAACAATGTACAGACTGATGAGCAGTGGCAAAAGTCGTTTATCGAGTTTGCGAAAAATCTGTTGCGCAAAAACCGCAGATTCAGTGTGTACCATAAGTTTATATTTTAATTATGTTTTGCAGCCTATGTTCTTAAAATGAATAATATTGAAATTACTTCAAAACTATCAAATCGCATAAGATGTTCACTATACTGCAAAAATGGTAAACTCATTTAATCAATTAGTGTAAATCAAATGTCAGGAAATGGTTATTATATAACTTTCCATAGCGGCCAACCTCTATGATGCGAGAGGCAAATCGAAAAACATGGTCAGGCAATGCAAATTACTTTATGTTAGTTTAAGTTTGCTGATCAACTTACACTTTGTCCGCACAACTATGCTGCAAGGCAATGAGCATTAATGGTGTTTATGCGTTATTTATCTTTTATCCTTGAACCTGAATCAGGTTGTAACTGACTGTAAAAAATATCGCTAATTATCATATGCAGTAACACCATAAATACATTGGGTTTCAAAACGATGCTTGATAAGCCGACCGCTAGTCGTAGCCACCATAAAACATCTCAACTTTGCGCTGTACTGCTCTATTTCATGGGATTTGAAGCGTATGCTTCTTCATTATCATTTGTTAATAATGGTTATCCCGTCAAAATGATAGCGACTGATGACCTGCTTCAAACCTACGAAGTAAAGACTTTGACCGTAAACAATCCGACTGATTCGACCATCAGGTCTTATCAGGGAGTTTCGTTAATTCTTCTGTTGAACGCCGTTTTTACTAGCCAATGGAAAAATAACGACGCTATTAAATTTACAGCATTGGATGGATACCAGTCTATTATTCCCAGTAGTGTTATCATCAAGCACAATGGCATAATTGCCCTAGGTGAAAATGATCAACGCCGATTTTCGTTACTGACCAGAAGTAATGCCGAAACTGTTGACCCGGGGCCATTCTTTTTAGTGTGGGAAAATATTCAAGATGTTTCGGTAAGAAATGAACATTGGCTCAGCTGGCCGTGGCAAATGACGACCATTGAACTAACCTCGTTCAAGCGTGAATATCCCCATTCAACGCCGCCCTCAGCTAGCACTGAAACTGTTAAAAAGGGATTTCTGGCCTTTCGACAACATTGTATTAAATGTCATACCATTAATGGCGATGGTGGAAATATCGGACCGGAACTCAATTATCCGGTTAGCATTACCGAATACTGGCAATCTAAATGGCTAAGCAGATTTATCACCGATCCTCAAAGCGTTCGTGCGAATAGTAAAATGATCACATTTAATCGTGATATTGAAAATCGAGAGCAACTGGTAGCAGATATTATTGAATATTTAAAGGCGATGGCAAAAAGAAAACCCTTACCGGTTTCGCAATGAAAACGGCCACCCTCGGACAAAGTGGACTAGATGTTAAGGCAATGCCCACTTAGAACCATACGCAGCATTTGTTCCAGACTGACTCCCACGCTCCAGCGCCACGATGCACAATAGCTAAACCACTTTCAAGTACTAGTTTTACACAACGCCAAAGCATGGAATCTATAAAAGGTTGATTTAAGATAGCTATCAATACAGCAGTCTAATTCCAGGGAGGTAAAGCGCCGGAGTAGGCAATAAAATCTTTATCCAGAGCATGCGTTTTGACGCCGGTAGCAGAAGTTTTCTTGGCTGATGAACTGGCTTTAGACAATGGAAGCACTTTTCCTGGCGATGTTGCCGTACCCGATTCCCTTTGCCAGCGAGCAAAGAGTGTAATGTCCTTATCCGCAGACACATACCATTTCTTCGGGATTGCATCCCACCTCGCACCCAGAGCTTTTGCCTCATCCTTTTGTGCAAAAGGTACATTCAGATAAATTTTAGGTTCTGCCATTTTATTTAAGGTGGTGTGAGCTGGAATGAATTAATCGCCTTATTATAAGTCATTGCTTACGCAGCAGAGTTAGATAATTACAGACGGAAAATTAATGCTCCTAATGTGCTAAAGTAATAGCTATTAAAGTTCGACCGTCATTCAGCGCCACCTATTTCCCAAAATAATAAGGACATTTTCATCAATTATATTACTCCGGCCATTATTACCCGAGGCTAGGATTTGCATAGCCAAAGTCTGGAAGTTTAAATCTGGTTTTCTGTGACGCAGATAAAATTAAATATTGATCTTTTTAGCCATTAGGACCATAAGAATATTTAATTTACTTCATTGAATAGCTGGAACTTATCTATCATTTAAGCTGAGTAACCTATTTTAGCCTAAGCATTATCCTGTGATTTATTTCTTTGATGATCAACAATAACAGTAGAATCCTAGCCGTATTTTGTTGAATGCCAGTACGACCTTTTGGAGCACTTGTCCGATTTAGTGTAACCACTTCATATTACCAAGTCCACACTTAGCATTACGATCTACTCTAGAACAAAATAATCCCAGTTATGCACACGGCCCAATGAGTTTTGGCTCGATTAAGACGGATATCTTATTTTTAATGCGCTCTATTTTATAACCAATAATAACATACGAAATGAGGATATGGGGGGGAGGGGCGGTAGATATATTTTGCCTGATTCAGGGGGCTTTTGATGGTTTACACTTTACATAAATCTAAATTTCACTTAGTCATTTTGATTCACAATGCCATGCGGGACATGGGCTGCGGTGACATGCTGGGCGGCTGATTCACAATGCCCTTTTTGATCATCAAAAAATATATCAGCACCAAAAGCCTTTAAAAATGCACCCTTGTCTATGCCGCCCAAAAAAAGCGCTTCATCAATACGAATTCCCCAGGCTCTTAAGGTTCTGACAACCCGTTCATGGGCTGGCGCTGCCCTGGCGGTGACCAACGCAGTTCTTATCGGAGACGATTTAGAGTCGAACTGGTTTTGGATATAGTGCAGCGCGCTCAAAAAATCTTTGAACGGACCGCCCGGTAAAGGCTTTTTGGCTTCGTGACGCTCATTTTCAGTAAAAACTGCCAGCCCGCGCTGCTGAAAAATCCGCTCCGATTCATCAGAAAATAATACCGAATCACCATCAAAAGCAATGCGCAACTGCTCGGAATGATGCATCATCGAAGGCCCGCAAAGAATGGTCGCGGCCGCAAAACCGGCACACAAGGCTTTGGCGACATCCTCCGCATTGGTTGATAAAAACAAATGCACGCCAAAAGCCGGTATATACCCATAAGGCGATACACCACTGGTAAACGCGGCTCTTATTATGTTTAACTGGTAATGGGCTATTGAATTAAAAATTCGTAAACCGGTATCGGCGCTATTTTGTGACAACAGGATGATTTCAACCAAGGGATCATCGGGGCAACTGTCATTTAAGCTTAAAAACTTTTTAACCAGGGCAAAACCAAAGCCGGGTTGCAAAATTTCATCTTCATGCTCTACTTGATGGTGGCAGAAAGCTTCTTTGCCTTCCTTTTCAAATATCTCATGTGATTCATCCAGATTAAACAGTGCTCTGGAAGAAACCGCTACAACCAGTTTTTTATCTCTCACAACTGGAGTCCTAGTTGTCACTCACCCAAACAGAATCCAGATTTAAGACCTTTTTGATCTTATCTTTACTTGCGGTTGCTTCAGCCTTGTTTTTAAAACCTCCGACACGAAGCCGATAAAGAACAGAATTATTGCTGGTAACAGGTATAACCTCGGCATAAACACCTTGTCGAGCAAATTCAGCCGCTTTGCTTTTGGCAAACCATTCCTGTTTAAAAGCCACCAAATTGACCCCCCATTTTTCGGGAACTTGAACTTGTTGTTTTTTTAGTTTTTCGGATTCCTGTTTTAACGTTGAACTTACAGCAGGAACAGGTTTAGCTGGTGCCACTTCAGCCTCGACTTTTACTTTTGCCGGTGTAGGTGTCGGTTCAATTTTGGTCGTTGCTTTTTCAGTTTTTACTTCTATTTTGGCAGATGCTATTTCAGGCTTAACCTCTGCTTTAGCAGTAGCTACAGGCTTGACTTTTTCCTTAGCGGTAAGTTGCTCTTTTACAGTCTCTTTTTTGGACAAAACTGGTTCAGCAGCGGGCGTTTCCTTATCAGTCGCATGAGCAACCTCAACCTTATTCAGCGCACTATTTTTGGCAGGCGCCAATTCTGCAGGCTCTATAGCGACTTCTGGTTTGTGTGTTTCCAAAACAATGGGCTGTAATGATACATTATCCAGCGCATCGCCCATTTTTGTTTCTAACGATGCTAGCGCTTTGCTTACCATGTTCTGTTTCACTACCAGATCAGCCGCCTTGTTATCAATAAAATCAACAGGAAGCTGAGGGCTTCCTTTAAGCTCTGTAATAAAACCATAAACCTGCTGATTTAATTGCACAACAGAACTAACCATTGCGTTCACTTCCTTGTCCGCATTATCTTGAGCCATTTTAACCAGACCGGCCTCAAGCGCAGTAACCGTTTCTGTTAATTGCGTAACCTCTTTTTTTGCGTTGTAAGCCATCACTCCCAAACCAACTGCCGTGCTTATGGCAACAACCCCAAAGCCAAGTGCAACGTAAACCAGTTTCTTGGTTTTTTTAACAGCGGCATTTGCTTCTTCCAACTGTTTTTTAAAGTCTTCCTGCCCAGTCTCATAAGGATCAGATTTTTCGTTTTTAGTGAGTTCTTCAAATTTCTCAGTAATTAAGGCATTTTCAGGCACAGGTACAGACGCAGGTTGAAAAACCTCATCAGCAAAGCTAGGAGAATCAAAAAGAACATCCTGCTGAGTATCTTCCTGATCCAGAAAGTCGGTGTCAGCAAAGCTAACGTCTATCTGATCCTGATTTATTCCGGCATCATCCTCAGGACTATCAAAACCATCTGAAATATCAAAATCAGGCAAAAGAAAGTCATCTCCCTGCTTATCCTGAGTGGATATTTTTTCAGCCTCGGCTAGCTGATTTTCTATCTGCTTTGAAAAATCATCGCTAACTTCATTCAACTTAAAAAAATCTTCAACTTCATTAAAGCTCTCATCACTACTCAAATTATCGTTTAGTTGAGTCGTTTCTGAAAAAACATTTCCCTCATCACCAAACAGCTTATCCATGGCTGCTTCATCCTCAGATAACGAGTCAATCGATTCCGATTTTATACTGCTTAGGTCTTCAAGCTCCTGGCCCATATCTTCTCCCCTAAAATCATCGCCAAGAACAGAACCTTCCTCATTAAAAGATTCAGCCAAATCAGCAACAAATAAAGCGTCAATATTCTCCTCAGTAGCATCAACCGTCTGTTGAATCTCTTCTACTGTGTCCTGAACAACTATTTCCTGCTCAGTAAAATCACTAAAGTCCGTAAATTGATCAAATTCTTGCTCCGTATCGACCATTTCTTTCTCTAAGGGTAAATTGAAACCGGTAACAGACATAGTCGATGTTTCAACGGGTTCATCTTCGATCATATCCGATAAGTCAAAATCATTGGCTAGCCCAAAATACTCATCAATTTCATCCGCCACAACCACTTCTGTAACCGTTTCTTCTGGGGCTGTTTCTTCTGGGGCTTGCGAAACAAATTCCGATCCAGCAAAGTCACTAAAATCGCTTAGTCCATCCTCAGCAGCAACCGCAGCTAAAGAATCAGGCAATGCAGAATCTGATAAGCTACTCTGCTCGTCTTCAATCATATCCGATTCGTTAAAGTCATTTCCCAGACCTAAGAAATCATCAAGTTCATCTTCTTCGAAAGCCAGTGCTCCCTCAGCAGCACTATCCGGTAATAGTTCAGTCTGTCTGGACTCAATCAACCCAGAAAAACCATCACTCTCCACGTCTGTAATCGGCTGTTTAGGAATATAATCATCACCAAAACCATCAAAACCTGAAAGATCAGGCTGGCTGTTTTCTATGTCATTTTCCAAATACTGATCGCCATCAAAACCGGCATTTTTTAGCAAGCGATCAATAGCATCCTCTTCTTCCTCAAGTTCTTCCACCGACGGAAGTTGAAATTGAACTTCATTCAGCATTGCATCCAGATCAGCATCAAGCTTATCGCGTTCTTCTTTAGATTTTTTGTCCATGGAATCAGTCATATTCAGGTTCAGTAATGAGTAGTAAAATAATTACACTGGTAAATATAGCATCCAGAGCTTATCGTTAATAACAATCTTCAATCATTCTAGTACCAAATATACTTAATGTTCATAAAGTTTCAGTCATTTGATGATAAACTTTAAAAAAAACTTCTAAGAGTCAAAATGCAACTAGCAATTACCGCCTTAGGCAACCATCAAATTAAATTTATTGCTGAACTATTACCGGCTGTTCGCGATTGTAAATGTAATATTTTGGAAATAAGATGTTCCCGTCTCGCCCAGTCTACTGCGGCCTACCTGCTTATTTCCGGAAACTGGAATCAGATTGCCAAATTTGAAACCACTTTGGACATCATTCAGCGACGACTGGACATTAAAATTCAAACACTAAGGCCGGAACAAAAAGAAAAACCCAAAGAATGCATCCCTTACTCGCTGGAAACCATATCTCTGGATCATGACAATATTACAGAATCTATTACGTCTTTTTTATTTGATCGGGAAATAGATATTGAGGAAATAACCGGTAGCTGCTATCAGGCTCCTTATATTCAAACCTCTGTTTTCTCGACTAAATTTGTAATTTTAATTCCACCTGATGTACATCTTTTATCTCTACGCGAAGAATTTATGGATTTTTGCGACCATTTAAACGTAGATGCCATTCTTGAACCTATTAAACGGTAAATTTATCATGTTAACTACCAATAATCCTGTGCCTGATTTTGAGGCTTTGTCTACCGGCGATAAAGCGGTAAAACTCAGTGACTATCAAGGGAAATACCTGCTCGTTTATTTTTACCCAAAAGACAATACTCCCGGTTGTACGCAAGAGGGTCAGGCATTTCGCGATAATATCGATAAATTTACTGAACTAAACACCGTCATAGTCGGAGTTTCTCGTGATACTGTGCGCGTACACGAAGGCTTCAAATGCAAACAGGAATTCCCCTTCGATCTACTTTCAGACGCGGATGAAAAACTGTGCGAATTGTTTGACGTTATTAAAATGAAAAACATGTACGGCAAACAGGTTCGAGGGATTGAGCGCAGTACTTTTCTGATTAATCCTGAAGGCTTACTGACCCAAGAATGGCGCAAAGTTAAGGTCAAAGGCCATTGTGAAGAAGTTTTACAGGTCCTGGATAAACTTATCCATCAATAAATATGAATATACAAACCGCTCCAGATAAAAAACTGTTTGTATTAGATACCAATGTACTGATGCACGATCCGGCATCAATCTTTCGATTCAAGGAACACGATCTTTTTATACCCATGATTGTTCTTGAAGAACTTGATCATGCTAAAAAAGGTCTAACCGAACTGGCCCGCAATGTCAGACAAGTCAGTCGTTTTTTGGATGAATTAATCCGCGACGCCAACCAGCAAGCGATTAATGATGGCATTTCGCTGTCAAACATCAAGCACGGACCCAAACTTGATTCTGTGGAATGCGGCCGTTTATATTTTCAAACCAGCGCCATGACGGCGCTACTCCCTGAAAGTATGCCCGGTAGTCTTGCCGACAACTCCATCCTTAGCATCGTTTTGGCTCTCACAAAAGAATTGCCCGATATCAGAATTATCCTGGTATCAAAAGACATTAACATGCGTATCAAGGCTGCAACCCTTGAATTGTCTGCCGAAGACTATCATAACGACCAGACATTGGATGATATCGACCTGCTTTACAGCGGTTCAATGGCGCTGGAAGATGATTTCTGGACTGTTCATGGCAACAAAATGGAATCCTGGCAGGAGAAAGACCGCACTTTTTATAAACTGGAAGATCCTTTAGTCGCCGAATGGTATCCGAACCAGTATTTATACCTTGAAGACGACTCCAATTTTGAAGCCATTGTCAGATCCTGCGAAGGACAGGTTGCAGTGTTGGAACTTGCCAAAGATTATCGGACAAAAAACAACAATACCTGGGGGATATCCGCAAGAAACCGAGAGCAGAACTTTGCTCTCAATGTGTTGCTAGATCCCAATATTGATTTCGTTACCATTTTAGGTACAGCTGGAACAGGTAAAACCCTGCTTGCCTTGGCCGCTGGATTGACCTTAACGCTGGAAAAAAAGGCATATCAGGAAATCATCATGACCCGGGAAACTGTTCCCGTTGGCGAAGATATAGGATTTTTGCCGGGTACCGAAGAAGAAAAGATGGCACCGTGGATGGGCGCTTTAATCGATAATCTTGAATTGCTTGGCAAGAATGCAGAACACGGTGAATGGGAGCAAAGCGCCACCCACAACATTATTATGAATCGGGTAAAAATCAGATCACTTAACTTTATGCGCGGCAGGACCTTCCTCAATCGCTATCTGATTATCGATGAAGCCCAAAATCTGACTTCAAAACAGATGAAAACCCTGATAACTCGTGCTGGCCCTAAAACCAAAATCATCTGTATCGGCAATCTGTCACAAATAGACACACCTTATTTAACGGCGACGACTTCAGGGTTGACCTATGTTGTAGACCGTTTTAAAAACTGGCCTCATGGTGCGCATATCACCTTGCAACGCGGTGAACGTTCACGTTTAGCTGATTTCGCTTCGGATATTTTGTAGTTGTTGGCTCAACCCAAATTAACTCAAGGTTATTGTTATTAAATGTGAAAACGACAATTGCCGCTTCCACATTAAAGATCATATCCTAGCCTCTCCCTCTCGAACCCGACCTGCCCTTACCTCTGGCATCGACCCGCTTGCTATCGGTTCGTTTACCATCCGCCGGTTTAGCACCACGAGCAGCGGGCTTTTTACTATGGCGCAGATCTTTTTTACCGGTTTCCTTGTTCGGAGCATTCTTTTTAGGCGCATCCATAATCTTCAGTGATACCGGTTCATAGCCGGTATCAGCTACTCGCGGAATTTGACGCTTAAGTAGCTTCTCAATTTCCACCAAATGGTAAGCTTCTTCAGGACAAACCAGTGATAAAGCCACGCCATTGGCTCCGGCACGTCCGGTACGTCCAATCCGGTGAATATAATCTTCCGGCACCTGCGGTAAATCAAAATTCACCACATGCGGCAAATCATCAATATCAAGACCACGCGCAGCAATATCGGTGGCTACCAAGACAGAGACCTTACCGTTTTTAAACTGCTCTAATGCCTTGTTACGTGCGCCCTGGGTTTTATCACCATGCAACGCCGTGGTGCGGATGCCATCTTCAATCAACTGCTTTTCCAGTCGGTCCGCGCCATGTTTGGTACGCACGAAAACCAGCACCTGTTTCCAGTTATTACTGCCAATCAAATAAGAAAGCAATTCGCGTTTATATTCGCGGCCTATGCCATAAACCAGTTCAGAAACCGTTTCAGCCGTGGCATTTTGCTTGGCGACTTCCACTTCAACAGGATTATTCAGCAACTGTGAGGCCAGTGATTTAATCGCATTGGGCACTGTCGCGGAAAACAACAAACTCTGACGCTTTTTAGGCAACAAGCCCATGATTTGCTTGATATCCGGCATGAAGCCCATATCCAGCATACGATCCGCTTCATCCAACACTAAAATCTCAACATTGGACAAATTGACATTGCGTTGCTGAATATGATCAATCAAGCGTCCCGGCGTCGCCACAACAATATCGCAACCTCGGCGTAACTGCCGGGTTTGAATACCGATACTGGCTCCACCGACTACCGCTTCCGCATGCAAAGGCAAATGGGCTCCATAGGTTTTTACGCTCTCATAAACCTGCGCCGCCAATTCCCGGGTCGGCACCAAAATTAATGCGCGAACTCGATGTGGCTTTTGATGCGGATCATGGTTTTCGGCCAGAAGTTGTAATAACGGCAAGGTAAAACTGGCAGTTTTTCCGGTACCGGTTTGCGCGCCAGCCAAAACATCCTTACCTTCAAGAATTAAAGGAATCGCTTTTTGTTGTACCGGTGTCGGTGAAACATAGCCCTGATCGGCTATGGCTTTAAGAAGTTCCTCGGTTAAACCGAGCTGGGCAAAAGACATTTATAAATCTCAGTTGGAAGAAAAAGGTTCAAAGAGACCAGGATCAAGGTAAAAGGTTCAAGGTAGGCTGTTCGCCCTGAACCTGCTTACCTACCCCCCCGTCATACTCATATAGCGCAGGATAACCGGCTGCTCGTTGATATTAAATTCGTGCTTTTCCGGCTTAATCGACATTGAGTCAATAATGGCCTGCTTTAAAACAGCATTATTTCCCGGATTAGCGCGAAGAATTTGTTTTAAATCGATCGAATGTTCATTACCCAGACATAATAGCAATCGTCCTTCAACGGTTAAACGCACCCGATTACAACTGCTGCAAAAATTGTCGCTATGGGGAGAAATA
>CAILCX010000093.1 GCA_903832775.1 uncultured Methylobacter sp.
GCAAGCTTATTCCAGGCATGGTTAGAGTCGGCGCAATTCAAGGCTTCAAAGGATTAGAGGCCGATGTTATCATTTTAGTTGGATTGGATAACCAAGCGACAAGTCATCCTGAATGGCTGTATGTTGGTGCTACCCGTGCAAAAGTGGCATTGTATGCACTGTTTTTGGAAAGTACATTGGGCTTATATCCTTCCGCAGTATTTTAGCTGGTCATTTAGCGGTTTCTGTAAAATATTACTTTTTGGTGATTTAATGCTATCTTTTTAAGAAAGTATGTTGGACTGGCCGCAATACGTGAGGGTGCAGACGTTCGAAAATTAGGCTTCAAGGACCGCTATGGGTCGTATCCGGAAGTTCACATTATTACTTTTCGAATACCAACTTGATTTTAGGGGGGGGGTAACGCCAACTTTTGCATCTGGTTTAGAAAAAAATCAGTCGCAAATATAGTAATGACTCGCCCAATAACCCGTATTTAACTAATCCACCAATAATCATCGATAAAGAAAGCCAATGAAAAAAGTTAAGGGTAAATTCCTAGCTTATTTGTGCGTGATGGTCGGCAATGATTGCGCGTATTCGCAAAACGTTGATGGTTAGTGCTGGGTATTAATAAATCGATACCTAAGCCATTACAAAGGAAATTGGATGATACTGTCCTTTTGGAGCCAATGACGAGAGTCGAACTCGTGACCTGCTCATTACGAATGAGCTGCTCTACCGCAACTGAGCTACATCGGCCTTTGCTATTATTGCCCGCAACTATTCAATTCGACAACGCTTTAGATTGGGAGCGGATGATAATGATGTTTATTTTGTCAATTTTGCAATATTGATCGGCAGCGGTTGCCGAATAAAATAACCATCCTACAAAATGGCAATACATTTAAAAAGTTATCCCATACGTTATCCCATAACGCATATTATACTTTTTTACCAAAAATCGTAATTCGTAACCCTTTGTTTCAATTGGTCGGGACGATAGGATTTGAACCTACGACCCCTTGTCCCCCAGACAAGTGCGCTACCAAGCTGCGCTACGCCCCGACAGTATGAATTAAAGAATTTAATGATGAAAGAATTGTGAATACAATCCCTAATACTTCAATAGGTAAATTATACTACATTTTGTTGCATTGAATATAACAAACTACTTAAGCAATTCCAAGATTTCTTCCAGTTCGCTGACCATTTGAATAATCAACTGCTTGGTTCGCGTTGAATCTTCCTTGGCATCATCGCTACTTAAATGAGTCCTGGCACCTCCGATAGTGTAGCCTTGTTCGTATAATAACGACCTGATTTGCCTTATCATCAGCACATCTTGACGTTGATAATAGCGACGATTACCACGTCTTTTTACCGGACTAAGTTCACTAAACTCTTGCTCCCAGTAGCGAAGTACATGGGGCTTTACACCACATAGCTCACTAACTTCGCCAATTGTGAAATAGCGTTTTGCCGGTATAACCGGCAATTCATTATTATTACTCGGCTCCAGCATACGCTTCTACTCTGGCTTTTAATTTTTGACCGGATCTAAAGGTGACCACACGACGGGCAGTTATAGGGATTTCTTCACCTGTTTTTGGATTTCTACCAGGACGACTGCTTTTGTCTCGTAACTCAAACTTTCCAAAACCGGAAATTTTGACTTGCTCACCTTGCTCCAAAGAGCCTTTGATTTCTTCAAAAAAAATCTCAACCATGTCTTTTGCTTCGCGCTTGTTTAAGCCTAGCTCGTCAAACAGCCTTTCGGCAAAATCGGCTTTAGTTAATGCCATTATCAATCCCTCAGCTTTGCATTTATGGTTGTGGTCAAATTGTCTAACAGTGCGCTAAATATAGCATCAATTTGAGAATCTGTTAGCGTTTGTGAAAAATCTTGTAGTATTAAACTGACAGCAACACTTTTGCTGCCTTCTTCGACACCTTTTCCACGGTAGATATCAAAGATAACGATGTCTTGCAAGGCTTGCTCTGCACACCCTTTAATACAGTTAATAATCTCGATGACACAGACTTCTTCTTTAACAATCAAGGCTATATCCCGACGTACCGAAGGATATTTTGAAAGTGGTTTAAATGTTGGAAGCGGTTTGTTAAGCATTAAATCCAGGTCCAATTCAAAAAGAAATACCTGCGTATCAAAACCCAACTGTTTTTCGAGCGTTGGATGCAACATGCCTAACCAGCCTATCTTTTCACCTTGTAGGGATAAAATTTCTGCGGTTTGTCCGGGATGCAAAGCAGAATGTTGAGATGCAACAAATTGCACTTCACCCTCAGCTAAGTCAAACAATGCCTGAACATCGGCTTTAACATCGAAAAAATCAATCTTACGACTTGCGACACCCCATTGCTCGGAATAGGCGCTGCCTAAGGTCAGGCCAGCGAACATTTTTTGCTGTTGCATTGCTCCGTCTTTATTTATAAAACGCAGGCCGGATTCAAAAAAACGAACTCTATGGTGCTGACGATGAGTGTTATGCAAGGCTGCTTTTAGCAGGCCACACCATAAAGTGGTGCGCATCACTGATAAATCAGAGGATATTGGATTTTTTAAACGGATCAGTTCATCAGCAGGGGCAACAGCCTGTTGTATTTCTTCATCGACAAAACTATAGGTAATCGCTTCCTGATAACCCCGATCAACCAATAAATCTTTAACCCGATCAAGATTCAGAACTGTTTCAGGCGCTTTACCCAGTTCTGTACGCATTAACAAGCTGCTGTTCGGGATGTTGTTATAACCAAAGATACGGGCAACTTCTTCAATCAAATCAGCTTCAATAACTATATCAAAACGAAAGCCCGGCGGCGTTACAGACCATCCGTCGGCTTGAGTTTGGACAGCCATACCCAGGCGTTGAAAAATATCTACAACTTGGTCATTTTCAAGAACTATTCCCAAGGTTTTTTCCAAACGTATTCTTCTCAGTAGTACGCTTGGGCGAGTAGGTAAGGTTGCCTCAGTTGTCAGTTCGGTAATCGGGCCAATACTGCCACCAGCAATTTCAATGATTAATTGAGTTGCGCGCTCTATGGCACGATGTTGCAGATTCGGATCTACGCCGCGTTCAAAACGGTGCGATGAATCGGTATGCAGGCCGAACTTTCGAGCTTTACCAGCTATGCTTTTTGGCGTAAAAAAAGCGCATTCCAGAAACACATCCTGCGTTTCATCAGTAACCGCAGAATCACTGCCACCCATTACACCTGCCAAGGCCAATGCTCGTTTATCATCTGCGATAATTAGGGTCTCAGTATCTAGCTTGATGGTCTGACCATTTAACAACGTA
Organism: uncultured Methylobacter sp.; assembly: GCA_903832775.1. Lineage (GTDB taxonomy): Bacteria > Pseudomonadota > Gammaproteobacteria > Methylococcales > Methylomonadaceae > Methylobacter_A. Next base: position 3,303 of record CAILCX010000093.1, read on the forward strand.
ATGCTTTCATCAGCTTTGGAAATGCGGACATTAATATTTCCGGTTAATTTGGCCGCGTCAAACGCATGCAACGGCTGACCCAATTCGATCAAAACGTAATTGGTTACGTCGACTACTGCATTTAAGCTTCTTACACCCGAGCGCCGCAGACGTTCCCGCATCCATAAGGGTGTTTCGGCTTTTGCATTTATGCCTTTAAGCAATCGCCCCAAATAACGTGGGCAAGATTCAGGCGTTTCTACAGAAACAGACACTGTGTCTGAATGGGTAATAGTGGATGTTTCAATCTGTAGGACTGACCAGTCTAGCTTATTCAGTATCGCCAACTCTCTTGCTACACCTTCAACACTAAGGCAATCGGCTCGGTTGGGTGTTAAATCAACTTCGATGATATTATCATTTAGAGATAAATAATCTCGAATATCAGTGCCTACAGGGGCATTGTCCGCCAGTTCCATTAAGCCGTTAGCGTCTGCTGCCAAGCCCAGTTCTTTTTCAGAGCAGAGCATGCCGAAGGATTCTTCGCCACGAAGTTTAGATTTTTTTATTTTAAAGTCGCCAGGCAATACCGCACCGATTAAGGCGGCAGGAATTTTCAAGCCGACTCGGACATTACTGGCGCCGCAAACGATTTGTAGTGGCTCAGCTTCGCCCACCGCAACCCGACAAACGCGCAAGCGATCTGCATCAGGATGTTGTTGCATTGACAGCACTTCGCCGATAACAACACCGGAAAAAATGGCTGCGGCCGGAGTTACAGAATCGATTTCTAGGCCGGCCATGGTTAATTGCTCAACCAGTTGCTCGGTGCTTATTTCTGGATTAACGTATTCTCTTAACCAGGCTTCACTAATTTGCATAACTTAAGTTCCTGTTTAATTGAATTGTTCTAAAAACTTAAGATCATTCTCGAAAAACAATCTCAAATCGTTAATGCCATAACGCAGCATTGCCAAGCGCTCTACGCCCATGCCAAAGGCAAAGCCACTATAAACCTCGCTATCGATATTAACGGCTTTGAATACTTCGGGATGAATCATGCCGCAACCCATCACTTCCAACCAGCCGGTATGACTGCAGACGCGACAGCCCTCTCCACCACACATCACGCATTCAATATCGACTTCTGCGGAAGGTTCGGTAAACGGAAAATAAGACGGTCTGAAGCGTACTTGTATATCTTTTTCGAAAAAGGCACGTAGGAACTCATACACCACGCCTTTTAAATCGGCAAAACTGACATCGGTATCAACCAGAAAACCTTCGACCTGATGGAACATCGGTGTGTGAGTAATGTCCGAATCGCAACGATAAACCCGACCAGGCGCTATTACTTTGAGCGGTGGCTTTTCGGACTCCATAACTCGAATTTGTACTGGCGAGGTATGGGTTCTTAATACGGTGTGGGCGTCAAAATAAAACGTGTCATGCATCGCCCGGGCAGGGTGTGACTCAGGAATATTAAGTGCTTCAAAATTATGATAATCATCTTCGATTTCAGGTCCTTCAACGACTTGGAAGCCGACGCTGGCGAAAATCTTTGAGATTCGGCGTAAGGTAGTCGTAACCGGATGTAATCCAGCAACGGTCTGACCTCTGCCTGGTAGGGTTACGTCAATGCCTTCGCTTGCTAGTCTTGCTGCCAATTCTATATTTTGCAATTGCTCTTTATGAGCTTCAAGTTGCTGTGAGAATTGATCTTTGGCTTGATTGATCACTTGGCCAGTCGAGCGTCTTTGCTCAGGATCAAGTGCGCCCAGTTCTTTCATCTGTAGGGTGAATAAGCCCTTTTTGCCGAGATAATGAACACGGACCAGATCAAGTTGGGTAAGGTCTTTTGCGTCGCGTAGCTGATCTAATGCCTGCGCGAGAATTTCTTCTAGGGTAGCGGACACGGTTTAGCTCGCTTTAGTGTAGTTTGGGGTTTATTAAGGAGTAGATAAAAACATAACTCCCCCGTCTTGGAATTTGACGGGGGAAAGTCGGATTTTAGCAAGCTAAAATCCGCTTTGATCCTTAAGGTTTACTTTGGTATTCTTTTGCTATTTCCGCAATTTTTGCAAAGGCTTCAATATCACGAACTGCAATGTCAGCTAATACTTTACGATCGATTTTGACATTGGCTTTTGTTAAGCCATTGATAAAACGACTGTAAGACATTCCGCTGAGACGGGCCGCCGCATTGATACGGACGATCCACAAAGCGCGAAATTGACGTTTTCTTTGTTTGCGATCGCGGTACGCATATTGACCCGCTTTAATCACCGCTTGTTTGGCAACGCGGTAAACCCGGCTTCGTGCGCCGTAGTAACCTTTTGCTTGCTTTAAAACTTTTTTATGTCTTGCTCTGGCTGTTACGCCGCGTTTAACTCTAGGCATTTACTACTCCTTATTAACTGTACGGCATCATGCGTATAGCCATACGCACATCTGATGGATGAATAGTTGCCGGCGAGCGTAACTGTCTTTTTCTCTTAGTCGATTTTTTTGTCAGAATATGACGTCTGTGGGACTGACCACATTTAAAACCGCCGTTGCCAGTGCGTCTGAAACGCTTGGCAGCTCCACGGTTAGTTTTGATCTTTGGCATTTGTTTGCTCCAATTAATTAAAATAAATCCCTGAGTTGGAACCCAGCAAGGCAAAATGCACGGCCCTGAAGAATTACCTGCATCTTTTATGATGCTAGCGACTCATCCTTAAGTTGCTGTAATGGCACGTAGGTGCCATTATTTTTTCTTTTTGGGGGCCATGACCATAACCATCTGGCGACCTTCCATTTTAGGAAACTGCTCGACGATAGCAATTTCTTCCAAATCCTTTTCAATTCTTTTCAACAGATCAACACCGATTTCACGATGAGCCATTTCACGACCACGATAACGTAAGGTTATTTTGGTTTTATCACCGTCGTTAAGGAACTTTGTTAGGCTACGAAGTTTAACTTGATAGTCTCCTTCGTCGGTTCCAGGTCTGAATTTAATTTCTTTAACCTGAACCTGCTTTTGTTTCTTTTTGGCTACGGCCAGTTTTTTGTTTAATTCAAACTGGTACTTGCCGTAGTTCATCACCTTGCAAACCGGAGGATCTGCATTCGGGGATATTTCCACTAAATCCAAGTCTGCAGCGTAAGCAATCTGTTTGGCTTCATCTAACGAAATAATGCCTAACGCCTCACCATCCGCGCCTGTAACCCTTACCCGTCTAGCGGTAATTGCGTCATTAAGGCGCGTTTCATCTTTTTTAGCAGCGATATCTTAATCCTCCAAAATCATTCATTTTCTGTCTGTAATCTCTTGTTTTAACCTTTCGTAAAAATCAAGGATAGTCAGACTACCTAAGTCATCACCCTTTTGCGTACGTACTGTAATGCTTTGTTGTTCTAGTTCTTTGTCGCCAATTATGACTAAATATGGCACACGCTGCATTGAGTGATCACGGATTTTAAACCCGATCTTCTCATTTCTCAAGTCTAATTTTACTCGAATGCCTTGTTTTTCAAGGTCTAGCATAATTTGCGTGGCGTATTCGGCGTGTCGGTCGGTAATATTCATTATCACGACCTGTACTGGAGACAGCCATAACGGGAAGGTCCCTGCATGTTGCTCTATCAAAATACCGATAAAACGTTCCAAAGATCCGAGTATCGCCCGGTGCAACATTACGGGAACTTGTCTTGAGCCGTCTTCGGCAATATAAGTCGCATCCAGACGTCCCGGCATTGAGAAATCCACTTGAATGGTGCCGCACTGCCAGACCCGACCAATACAGTCTTTTAATGAGAATTCAATCTTAGGCCCATAAAAAGCACCTTCACCCGGCTGTAAATCCCATTTCAAGCCTTTGGTGTTCAGCGCCAGTTCCAGGGCATTTTCCGCTTTGTCCCAGACCGAATCATCACCGACCCTATTTACAGGGCGTGTTGATAACTTAATAATAACTTCTTCAAAGCCAAAATCTTTATAAACATCAAAGAGCATGTCGATAAAAGTTGATACTTCATCCTGAATTTGGCCTTCGGTACAGAATATATGTGCATCATCTTGCACAAAATTTCTGACTCGCATTAAGCCGTGCAATGTACCGGAAGGTTCATTGCGGTGACAGGAGCCAAATTCAGCCAAGCGAATCGGTAAATCACGGTAACTTTTAAGACCTTGATTATAAATCTGCACGTGGCAAGGGCAATTCATCGGTTTAATGGCGTAATCACGATTCTCGGAATGCGTGGTAAAAATCATCTCACCGAATTTTTCCCAGTGCCCGGATCTTTCCCATAAAGATCTATCCACGACTTGCGGCGTTTTGACTTCGCCGTAACCGCTTACCCGTAATTTTTCGCGAATATACTGCTCAACTTGTTGATAAATGACCCAGCCTTTTTCATGCCAGAACACCATTCCAGGAGCTTCTTCCTGAGAATGAAACAAATCCAGTGTTTTTGCGAGCTTACGGTGGTCACGCTTTTCAGCTTCTTCCAAACGATGCAAATAAGCCTGCAAATCTTTTTTATCACCCCAGGCTGTTCCGTAAATGCGTTGTAGCATTTCATTATCGGAATTGCCCCGCCAATATGCGCCAGCAATCTTCATCAGTTTAAAGGCTTTTAACTTTCCGGTGCTGGGTACGTGCGGTCCGCGACATAAATCGGTAAAGCCGCCTTGCTCATATAAAGACAAGTCTTCGTTGGCAGGGATTGATTCTATGATTTCAGCTTTGTAGGCTTCGCCCATATTCTTGAAGAACCCGACAGCCTCATCTCTTGATAACACGGAGCGGTGAATTGGATGATCTTCAGCAATCAGTTTTTCCATCTTTTTTTCGATGGCAGTCAAATCTTCGGGTGTAAATGGTCTTTCGTAGGAAAAATCGTAAAAAAAGCCGTTTTCTATGACTGGACCAATGGTCACTTGTGCAGAAGGAAATAACTGTTTTACAGCATGAGCCAAGAGATGAGCTGTTGAATGACGAATTACGGAAATACCGTCTTCATCTTTTGCGGTAATGAGTTGCAGCGTTGCATCATGATTAATGACCGTATTGGCATCAACTAGTTCGCCATCAATTTTACCTGCCAGAGTTGCTTTGGCTAAGCCTGAGCCAATAGAGAAGGCTATATCCATTACTGAAACGGCTTGGTCATATTCACGCTTAGAGCCGTCAGGCAGTGTAATTACCGGCATTTTGTCTGCTTTTTATGTCTGCAATAAAAAAAGCACTGCAGAGCAGTGCTTATGTTTTTTGGTAGGCACGAGTGGACTCGAACCACCGACCCCCACCATGTCAAGGTGGTGCTCTAACCAACTGAGCTACGCGCCTGAAGCTTATACAACTTCGAGCTGGATATTATACCTACAGAATTTAGTTATGCAACTATTAAACCAGTATTAACAGTTGGTAGCATCTATGCCTGCAGTTGTTTTTCCAATAAATAATCAAGCCAGAGACTGGATAACTTTTCCTGTACCGTATTTTGACGCAAACGGGCATTTAAATGTGGGAAATCCACTTTGTCCAAATCCTGATCCTGATCATAGCAGGAGTAAACAAAGTACTCTTTGCCGGTCTCGGCATCGATATGTTTGCACAAACACTGCGCACAAATACCTTTCATCATGCATTGCATGGGTGAATTGATTGAACCAATGGCGTGATGCGCTTTATTTAAATAGGGTTTCAATACATCAAAACGCGCACTTTTTACTGCCGCCATCATTCGATCAGAACCGATTACGATAAGATGATCGACATCCGCCAAGGAAAGAGGCTGTTCGCCTAAATCACCTTTCGCGTAAGCCAGCATACATTCGAGAATATTGCCGACAAAGGTTTTATCTTGTGGACGGGTGGGCGTAATCGCGGAAACGCCTTCACCCTTATCAACTGACCAGATGATAATGTCTGCGGCGGCCTCGACATCTTCAACCTTAAAGCGATCTTGCGCGAATTTGTAGCCGGCAAAGTAAATCACCCGATTGCCTGCTGCTCTTAATGCTTTGCCAATAGAAAACAGCACTGCATTACCCAAGCCACCGCCCAGCAATAAAACGGTTTTGCCCTTTGGTATGTCGGTTGGTGTACCTGTTACACCCATAATTACCAATGGATCACCTACTTTCCATGTTGCGCAAAGCCTTGAAGACGAACCCATTTCCAGTGCAATCAGCGAAATAGTGCCGTTGACTTTATCGACTTCGGCGCCGGTCAACGCCAAACCTTCTGCGGCTAAAACAGTGCCTTCGACCACTGGCGCAAAGGCTTCATAGTTTTGTACGCGATAAAATTGGCCGGGATGAAATTTTTCGGCTGCCATTGGCGCTTTAACCACCACTTCAATAATAGTTGGCGTCAAGCGATTAATGGCGACGATAGTCGCATTAAAGGCCTCGTCCAAACGGGCAAATAAGTTTGTTAAGGCGGCATCACGTTCTGGTTGTTGCGCAGGATTTAAACCTGCCAATTGCTGTTCAAACAGTTTGACCACATATGGATAACCATTTTTGGCGCTGGCCATGGCCTTAACCACGTTACCGGCGTAAACAGGATGATTGTCACCATAAAAACTAATAAATTTGCCGTCTTTTCGATACGAGGTCAGCGGTGCCGGTCTGCCCAATTTGGGAGTCGCCTCATCATGCATGGCCACTAATTCAACCGAATCATTAGTCCATTCAGGTTCGTAACGCTGGAAAAACCATTTATCCATGATAAACGTATCGGGAAATTCGCTTTGATAAATGGTGTTCGGCGAAGTGCCCGCTGCAACATATAAGCTGCGCAACGGCACCGTGATCGTTTGGCCTGAGTTGTTCCAGCGACCGTTTTCAAGAGCCAGCTTTTCAAATTCAACTGCATTTAAATGACCGTATTCGTCTTCTTGTGCCGCCAGCGGACTCATGCCTTCAGCCAAGGCAATACCTTCTTCCAGTGCTTTGACGATTTCTTCATGGTTTTGTCGATAGGCGGGTGCATCGTGAATACCTTTGCGATAGAACAAAGTCACGCCACCCCAAGCTTCAACCAGTGGTGCAAAATCAGGTAGCTCGCCTTCAGTTTCCGCGCGTTGACGTTCCGCGGCGATGATTTTACCGTGCTCCAAAAATTCATCGAGTATCAGTATTTCTTCCTGATCATAGCGGCCACGAACAGTCTGATCGCCAAACAACCCAACCAGCCTTTCATAACGATGCAGAACTTTTTCGACTTGCACCGGATAATAGGCCATCAACTCGGTTGCGGTATCCATAGCCGTCAAACCGCCACCGATAACACCTGCGGGTAAACGTACCTGAAGATTTGCCAGTGATGAATCTTTAGCTGCACCGGTTAATTGCAGGGCCATCAAGAAATCCGAGGCTTTACGTATGCCACGCGTCAGATTGTTTTTCATATCGATAACGGTGGGTTTGCCGGCTCCAGAAGCTACGCAGATATGATCAAAGCCCATGCTCCAGGCGTCTTCGATGGTGATGGTGCCACCAAAACGAACGCCGCCGTAGGAACGAAACGCCTCGCGTCTTTGCAAGGTCAGGTAAATAACTTTTAGGAAGTTCTTGTCCCAACGTACCGTGATTCCGTATTCAGCAACACCGCCAAAACCGGCCAAAATACGCTGATCCAGTGCTTCGTAAAGATCCTGAAAGTTTTCAATCGGTAAAGGAAGGTTTTCGCTGTCACCAGTCAAAGCCACAGGCAACGGCTCCAGTTTTAGCCCGTCAATACCGGCGACGCCAAAACCTTCGTTTAATAAATAATGGCTCATGGTATAACCGGCGGGTCCCAAACCAACGACCAGCGCGTTTTTGCCGTTGTAAGGCAGCATATACGGACGTTTGACGTTTAACGGATTCCAGCGGGTCAGCAGACTGTAAATTTCAAAACCGTATGGCATGAACAACACATCGGTTAACACGCTGGTTTCGATTTGCGGAATATCGACCGGATCGGTTTTTTGATAGATACAGCCTTTCATGCACTCGTTACAAATACGATGCCCGGTACCAGGACACATCGGATTATCGATAACAATAATCGCCAACGCGCCAATATTGTCACCGTTGCGCTTGACCAGATGCATTTCAGAAATCTTTTCATCCAACGGACAGCCGATGGTGGTCACGCCCAGCGGATCAATTTTAAAAGTGTTGGTTTTTTTATTGCGCATGCCTTTAGAGCAGGAATCCGTGTCGCGCTCGTGGCAATAAATGCAGTGATTGACTTCTGACAGCACCTGGCGCTGATTATAACGCGGGTCGGTTAGCTTAAAACCGTCCCGGCGACGACGGTGCTCCTGTTCGCCCATCCAGGCTTTAAATTCGCCACGATCAACCAGTTCATGCTCAACCAAATGATCGAAATCACGTTTGGATGGCAATTTAAAACTCGGCCAGTCGGCTACCACATCATTATCTTGTTGCGCGACGAAACTCCAGCGATTAACAATATCTGTCAATGCATTGATAAACTCAGCAGGTTCTTGTAATCCTATGATGTCGCTAAATTCGGTTGCTGCTTCGTCGTGGGCCAGAAGCTTGGCGCGCATGGTTTGCACGACCAAATCGGCATTGTCGTAGCTAATTTCTTTACCTTTGGCGATTAATTTATAATGACTGTGTAACAAACCAATCGCAGCACCAACCCGCGCCACGCGCCGTTCCGCATCGTCATCCAGATTGGCTTCCGGAAAACCTGCCGCAATCAATAAATCAAAACGGTTAAGAACGGAGGGAATGGACCAGTCACTGGTATCCTGACCTTTAAAAACAAACGCCAGCTTATCGACGATTTCATTTTTGTAAGTAAAGATGCTGTCGATTTCATCTTTAATTTTTTCGCTCTGGGCTTGATGCTGCGCGGAAACATTAAATATTTTGGCGACAAACTGACCGACATAAGGCCCCATTCGTACCAACAGATCGGAAATGGTTTCTGGCGATAAGTCTATACCCTGAGTTTGGCGGTATGCCTTGAATTCAGTGTGCAATTGTGGGTCATGACGTTCAACCGATGCATCAAATACCTCCAGCAAATCTTTTAGACGCGCTGAATTATATAAATCGGGGTAGTTAAAACCGGGGATGCCCAAGGTAAAATCGTGTTGTTCCATAGTTCTCGTTTAAGATGATTTCGTTGAGGGTACAGCCAGAAATATTGGAGTAATCTGTACTTGAAGGTTGCCGGAAAGACTAAAAAAACTGCGTATTGTAAGCAGATATGTCTTTGTTTGCCAGACAAAAATTTATGTATTGCGGGTTTAAGGTGCTATAAGGCTAATTTTGTTTATCAATTAATCCAAATCAAGGTCGACTTTTACAATAAGCTATTCAACGTTTTGCCGAGGCAATTTCTAGGGCTGCCCTAATCTACTTGACAAGTATAGAGTCAGAAAGTGAGAGCGTCACGCGCTTAAAAACACTGCAATAAAATAGAATTTTTGGATACAGCTACAGAACATTGGTTTATGTAGGATATTAGTTTTAGCGTAATGTGACGGAAGGGCTTGGTTTTTATGGGCTGCTTTATGATGACTTTGATCTTAAGCTGGCAATTTTTAGAATTTGTCGGGATAGCTTTGTTTCATCAGCGTATGATTTAAAAGTAATATAGGCATTAACCATTTATTCCTATTCATCTGGTGGTGCAAATCATTTTTTAATGGGTTTACATTAGTTGCCTTCACTTTATCGCGAGGATTTTGCTTGGAGTAGTGATCCGGGGATTATGCTGGTATAAGGGATGAGGATATTGAAATCCCTTTGATTGATACTTATTTTTCGTCTACACGGTGGTGATACTTGAAAAATAATAGAGAATTAAGCGAGTTGTTTTTTACGATTTTAAATAGGATGCTGGGATTGGCGAGATTTAAAAAACATTGGTTTTCAATGAGTTCTAGTCCTCTTGCCTTGCATTATTTTGTATTGCTATTGCTAGAGTTTAGGGCAGCAGATATAATGACAGATTGTTCTGATATAAATCAACCTTATAATTTTTTAAAAAATAACTATTGAATCAATTATTTAGTGTTAATCGGCGAGAATTAAAGTCTCTCGGTTTTCGCCACAGAATCTATAAAAAAGCCAGCGATTTATCTGTGGCTTTTCAAATCATTTGAGCCGTTTACCGGTACTCTTTAAAAATCTTATTTCAATTTAGCCGAGGAAAAAGAAATGCAAGTTTCTGTCGAGAAGACATCAGAATTAAGCAGAAAAATGACTGTTAGCGTACCTGAAACAATTATTCAGGAAAAAATGGCTGTACGATTAAAGTCATTGGCGCGCGAAGTTAAGATAGATGGTTTTCGTCCTGGTAAAGTTCCTCAGCATGTCATAAAAAAAATGTATGGAGAACGGGTTCGTGGCGAAATTGCGGGAGATTTGATTCAGGCTACTTACTATGACGCGCTTAAAGAGCAAGACTTAAGGCCGGCTGGGCATCCCCATATTCAGTCTGAAGAAGAGTTTGACGGCTTCAAGTATACTGCTGAGTTTGAGGTTTATCCGGAGATATCACTGGATGGTGTTGATCAAATTGAAGTCTCACGCCCTGTCGCTACTGTTCAAGAAACTGACGTAGATGGCATGATTGAAAAATTAAGAGCTCAAAAGAAAACTTGGGTACCCGTAGAGCGTGCGTCCAAACAAAATGATCGTGTAACGGTTGGTTTCTCAGGTGTTTGTGAAGGTGAAAACTTTACTGATGGTAAAGTAGAAAGTTATGCGGTTGAAATCGGCGCGAAACAAATGATTCCCGGTTTTGAAGAAAATCTTGTGGGTCTGGAGTCTGGTTCAAATAAAACTTTTGAAGTTTCTTTCCCTGAAGAATATGGCAATGAAAAACTGGCAGGTAAAGTTGCTCAGTTTGAAGTTGAGGTCGTTACTATCGAAGAGCCAATTCTTCCTGAAATCGATGAAGCTTTCATAAAAGAATACGGTATAGAAGGTTCCTTGGAAGCTTTTCGTGATGATATTCGAGCCAATCTTGAAAGTGAGCTTGGGCAGGCACTGCAAGGCAAGCTTAAAAATGCAGTATTGAATGCCTTGTATGAAAAAATCCAGACTGCTGTTCCAAATACTATGGTGGATCAGGAAGTTGAAAGCATGATGAAGCCTTACATTGAAACGGCTAAAAGACAAAAAATGAAGCCTGAAGATTTGAATCTGCCCAGAGATGCATTCGAAGAGCCAGCAAAGCGTCGAGTAGCTTTGGGTTTGATCTTAAGCGAAGTTATTCAAAAAAACGACATTAAGCTTGACGATGATAAAGTGCATTTGACCATATCAGATATGGCAAAAAGCTATGAGCGCCCCAAAGATGTGATTGATTGGTATTATTCAGACGACACTCGTTTAAACGATGTACGGCAGATGGTTTTGGAAAATCAGGCTATTGAATGGTTGGTTGCGCAAGGAAAAGTGTCTGATGAAACTATCAGTTTTGATGAAGCCATGAGTAAACAAGGTTAAGGGATTTAAATGCATAATCAGTATATGAGAAATCAGATGATGTCTCCGGAAGCTGCCGGCGGATTGGTGCCAATCGTTATTGAACAAACTGCCAGAGGTGAGCGTTCTTTTGACATTTATTCAAGATTATTAAAAGAACGTGTAATTTTTCTGGTGGGGCAGGTCGAAGATTACATGGCTAATCTTGTTGTCGCCCAGTTGCTATTTTTGGAGTCAGAGAATCCGGACAAGGACATTCATTTATATATTAATTCGCCCGGAGGTTCAGTCACGGCGGGTATGTCAATCTATGACACCATGCAGTTCATTAAACCTGATGTGAGCACGCTGTGTATTGGCCAGGCTGCCAGTATGGGAGCGTTGCTTTTGACCGGCGGCGCTAAAGGTAAACGTTTTTGTTTGCCCCATTCAAGAATGATGATTCATCAGCCGCTTGGTGGATTTCAGGGGCAGGCTTCGGATTTTGATATCCATGCTAGAGAGATACTTTCGATTAGGGAAAAACTGAATAAGGTTCTTTCGGAGCATACAGGTCAGCCGATAGAAAAAGTACGTTTGGATACGGATAGGGATAATTTTTTAAGTGCAACTGATGCTGTAACTTATGGATTGATTGATCAGGTATTGACGAGTAGGGCTATTGTTCCTAAAAAATAACGTTTGGTGTTTTTTTGAGATTCGCTATATTCTCAGCCCAATTGAAAGTAAAAACATCACCTCTGGATGTTTGTGGGAGTTTAATTTATGAGTAATGATAAAAGCAGCAAAGATGACGACAAGCTACTTTATTGTTCGTTTTGCGGTAAAAGTCAGCACGAGGTCAGAAAGCTTATTGCAGGGCCATCTGTTTATGTCTGCGATGAATGCGTCGAGCTTTGTAATGATATTATAAAAGACGAATTACAGGATGATACCTCTTCTGTTAGCGGCGATTTGCCCAAGCCTAAAGAAATTAAGGTTGAGTTGGATAGCTATGTAATCGGCCAGGAAAACGCTAAAAAGATTTTGGCGGTTGCTGTTTATAATCATTACAAACGGTTGCGTAGTAAGTCTAAAAAAGATTCGGTTGAATTGGCAAAAAGTAATATTTTGTTGATTGGTCCTACCGGTTCGGGCAAAACCTTGTTGGCCGAGACCCTGGCGCGGTTGCTGGATGTGCCTTTTACAATTGCTGATGCCACTACGCTGACAGAAGCGGGTTATGTGGGTGAAGATGTAGAAAATATAATTCAGAAAATTCTGCAAAAATGTGACTATGATGTAGAAAAGGCTGAAACCGGTATCGTTTATATCGATGAAATAGATAAAATTTCAAGAAAGTCTGATAATCCGTCAATTACCCGAGATGTATCTGGTGAAGGCGTTCAACAGGCTTTGTTAAAGCTGATAGAAGGTACTATAGCGTCAGTTCCTCCGCAAGGTGGGCGCAAACATCCTCAGCAAGAATTTCTTCAGGTTAATACCGCTAACATTCTGTTTATAGTGGGTGGTGCGTTTTCTGGTTTGGATAGAGTTATTAAAGATCGTTCTGAAAAAGGCGGCATCGGTTTTTCAGCCGAAATAAAAACTAAAGATGAGTCAAAAAATATAGGCCAGTTGTTTGCCCAGGTTGAGGCTGAAGATCTTATCAAATATGGTTTAATTCCGGAATTTGTCGGGCGACTTCCAGTTGTGGCTACTTTGGAAGAGTTGGATGAGCAGGCTTTGGTGCAGATCTTGACTGAACCCAAAAATGCGCTGATCAAGCAATACAAACATTTGTTTGAGATGGAAGGTGCAGAGTTGGAGTTTCGCGATGATTCGTTAATTGCGATTGCCCGTAAAGCCATGGAAAGAAAAACAGGGGCGCGCGGGTTAAGAACAATTGTTGAAAATGTCCTTTTAAACACTATGTATGAGTTACCTTCTGCGGACAACATTTCTAAGGTTGTTATTGATGGGAGTGTGATTTTAGGTGAGTCCGAGCCAATTCTGGTTTATGAAACCGAGAAGAAAAAAGCTTCTGCTGAGTCCTGAAGTTTATCCCGGAATCCCGGACTAATGAAGGGAGCTTTTATATTTTAAAAGCTCCCTTTTTTTTGCCCTGAATATTAAGCAAGGACTGTATTTGAAAATGGTATCCTTGCTATTTTAAATAATGACCCCATAATCTTTCTTTCCTAAAGATTGTTATAAGGTTCCATTTATGGAAACGCACAAAATGACAGAGATACAACAGATTAATATACTGATTCCGGTATTGCCGCTAAGAGATGTAGTTGTTTATCCGAATATGGTAATCCCCTTGTTTGTAGGCAGAGAAAGATCGGTTGATGCGCTTGATGCAGCTATGAAAGACAACAAGCAGATTTTATTGGTCGCTCAAAAAGAAGCCGAAGTTGATGAGCCTGATATCTCTGATTTGTATGAAGTCGGTACTTTGGCAAATATTTTGCAGATGCTTAAATTGCCTGATGGAACTGTCAAGGTTTTGGTCGAGGGGGTTCAGCGTAGCAAGGTGGTTCAGTATAAAGAAATTGATAGTTATATATCGGCGGTAGTCACTGAAATTCATGATGTCTTGACGTTGACCGAGCAAGAGTTGGATGTATTGCAGCGGACAGTGATTAATTCATTTGAAGAATACGTTAAGCTGAATAATAAAATTCCACCTGAGGTTCTGAATTCACTCTCGGGTATTGATGATCCGAGTCGGCTTGCCGATACCATGGCTGCTCATATGACTTTGAAAGTCAATGAAAAGCAGACGGTTCTTGAAACAGCAGATATTGAAAAACGTCTGGAAGATTTAATGGTATTAATGGAAGGTGAGGTTGATCTTCTAGAGATGGAAAAAAGAATCCGGGTGCGTGTCAAGCAGCAAATGGAGAAGAATCAAAGGGAGTATTATCTGAATGAGCAAATTAAAGCGATTCAGAAGGAGTTGGGGGATTTGGATGATGCGCCCAATGAAGTAGAAGAGTTGGCAAAGAAAATTGAAAGTGCCGGCATGACCAAAGAGGCCAAGACCAAAGCGGATGCAGAACTGAACAAGCTTAAGCAGATGTCGCCCATGTCGGCTGAGGCAACTGTGGTTCGGAATTATATTGACTGGATGGTCAATGTGCCCTGGAAAAAACAAACAAAAGTACGGCATGATCTGAAGGTTGCAGAACAGGTTCTGGAGGCCGAGCATTATGGTTTGGAAAAAGTTAAAGAGCGTATTCTTGAATATCTCGCGGTTCAGCAGAGGGTAAAGCAGCTTAAAGGTCCTATTTTATGTTTGGTAGGTCCTCCAGGCGTAGGAAAGACCTCTTTGGGTGAATCAATTGCCAGGGCAACTAACCGTAAATATGTTCGTATGGCTTTGGGCGGTGTGCGAGATGAGGCTGAAATACGTGGGCATCGTCGAACTTATATCGGATCTATGCCGGGTAAAATTTTGCAGAATCTAGCTAAAGTAAAAACACGCAACCCTATGTTTTTGCTTGATGAAATAGATAAGATGGCAGCCGACTTTAGAGGTGATCCAGCTTCCGCATTATTGGAAGTTCTAGATCCTGAGCAAAATCATACTTTCTCTGACCATTATCTGGAAGTGGATTTTGATCTGTCCGATGTTATGTTTGTAGCAACAGCCAATACTATGAATATTCCACCGGCATTGCTAGATAGGATGGAAGTCATCCGCATTGCCGGTTATACGGAAGATGAGAAAATCAATATTGCTATGCGTTATTTGATTCCAAAACAGATTAAAAATAATGGACTAAAAGAACGGGAAATTGATATATCTGAGGGTGCTGTCAGAGATATTATTCGTTATTACTCTCGTGAAGCAGGTGTTCGGAGTCTTGAGCGGGAAATTTCAAAGATTTGCCGTAAGGTTGTGAAAGACTTGTTATTAAATCCCAGAAAAACTATTGTTGAAGTTAACTCTGAAGTTTTGGATAAATATCTTGGCGTTAAGCGGTTTCATTATGGTCTTGCCGAAGAGAAGGATCAGATCGGTCAAGTTACCGGTTTGGCATGGACTGAAGTGGGTGGGGAGTTATTAACCATTGAGACGGCGGTGATACCCGGAAAAGGTAAGCATTCAGCAACTGGTAAGCTGGGTGAGGTCATGAAGGAGTCAATTGAAGCGGCAATGACCGTGGTGAGGAGTCGATCAGAGATTCTGGGTATTGATAACGAGCTGTTTCAAAATAATGATATACACATCCATGTTCCGGAAGGGGCGACGCCTAAAGACGGTCCTAGTGCCGGTGTGGGTATGTGTACAGCCATTATTTCGGCTTTGACCAAGATACCAGTCAGAGCATGTGTGGCAATGACCGGTGAGATTACCTTGAGAGGTGAGGTATTGCCAATCGGTGGGTTAAAAGAAAAGCTTCTGGCGGCTCATCGAGGCGGGATTACAACGGTATTGATTCCAGCGGAAAATGAAAAAGATTTGGCTGAAATACCTGAAAACATTAAGAAAAATCTGGATATAATTCCTGTTCATTGGATAGATGAGGTGTTGCAAGTTGCTTTGCAATATATGCCGGTTCCTGTTGAAAAAGTGGGTATTGAAGAGTCCGTAAAAAATGAAACTGATCCGGTCAAAGTAATAAAGCCAGTTTTAACAGCGCATTAAATAATAGAAAATTTGGCTAATAAAAGTCGAGAGGCTACAAAAATCATGCCTTCGGGGCGGTTAATGCTTGACACTGTGTAAGTGGAGTTGTTATAAATACTCCGCTTTCTTGTGTTGCTGATAATGGAATATAAGAATTATTACGCAGGTCTTCTAGAATATAATCTTAAAAATGATTTCCTAAGGGGGAATAATGAATAAATCGGAACTTATAGATGCAATAGCAGAGTCTGCTGAATTAACTAAAGCAGATGCTGGTCGTGCATTGGATGGCTTTATCGGTGCGGTTACAAAAGCTTTGAGCAGTGGGGATTCAGTCGCTTTAGTTGGATTTGGAACCTATGCTGTAAAGGAAAGAGCAGAGCGTAAAGGACGTAATCCCCAGACCGGAGCTGAAATTACGATTAAAGCTGCTAAAATTCCTTCATTTAAAGCTGGTAAATCTTTAAAAGATGCTGTAAACTAGGATTTCTTTAGTCGGGTGCTTAGCTCAGCCGGGAGAGCATCGCCCTTACAAGGCGAGGGTCGGGGGTTCGAACCCCTCAGCACCCACCAGACTTTGGAGTGGTAGTTCAGTTGGTTAGAATACCGGCCTGTCACGCCGGTGGTCGCGGGTTCGAGCCCCGTCCACTCCGCCAAAATCAAAGAAGCCCCGTATCGTTTGGTTCGGGGCTTTTTTTTTGAGTAAAATAATGTTGTTTCTTTAGGACAGAGCTATGCTGACAAAAATAAGAGAAAAAGCACAAGGTGCTTTTGCATGGGGTATTTTGATAATCATTTGTGTACCTTTTGCTTTATGGGGCATTCAGAATTATTTGGATACTGGAGAAGAAGCACCAGTTGCCTCGGTAGGTGATAAGGATTTTTATCAGCGAGATGTTAACAAGGCTTACGAACAATATAGTCAAAATCTTCAGGGAATGACGGTCGACGAGCAAAGCTTGAAGGTGCAAGCGTTGCAGAAGCTGATTAAAGACGAAGTTTTATTACAGCATGTGCGAGCAAAAGGCTTGGTTACAACAGATGATACTGCACGTGACTTTATACAATCACTGCCATATTTTCAGACTGAGGGAAAATTTGACGAGCAGCGTTATAAGACAATGCTTGGTTCGCAAAAAATATCCTCTGGAGAGTTTGTCAATAGAATCAAGAATGCTCTAATTATGGAGCAATTCCAGCGTAGTATTATAGATAGCAGTTTTGCTACTAAGTATGACGTGGAAAGTTTCTTTAAAATCCAGAATCAACAGCGCGATGTAGACTATATTTCAGTCGCAGTCCAAAAACAGGCGGAACAGCCTGCAGAGCAGGAAGTAACAGCTTATTACGAACATAACCAAGATGTTTTACAAACGCCTGAACAGGCTTCTGTAGAGTATCTGGAATTGTCTCTGGAAGAGGTCGCGAAGACTATAGCTGTAACAGATGAAAAGCTAAAAGTTTTTTTTGAAGAACAAAAAGATCAATATACCAAACCGGAACGCAGAAAAATCAGTCATATCCTTTTTATGATTAATGACAAGGTCGATGAAAAAACTGCATTGGAAAAAGCTTTAAAAGTCAAAAATGAATTGTCTACCAAAGACTTTGCCACGTTGGCCGGGGAAGTTTCTGATGATAAGTTGACGGCTAAAAAAGGTGGTGATTTAGGTTTGTTCAATATCGGAGTCATGGAAAAATCTTTTGAGGATGCGGCGAGTTCTTTAAAGCTTGGGGAAGTTTCAAATCCTGTTAAATCAGCTTTCGGTTATCACTTGATTAAAGTAACCGAGTTAATGCCGGGAGAAATTAAAACTTTCGATAGCGTTAAGGCTGATGTAACCAAGGCATATCAAAAAGCCCAAGCTGAAAATGCTTTCTATGAAGCCGGTCAACGCTTAACAGAAATGAGTTATGAGCATCCTGATACGCTTAAAACGGCATCTGAATCTTTGAATCTGCCTATCAAAAAATCAGTACTATTTACCAAAGATAAGGGTGAAGGCATTGCCTCTGAAGATAAAATCCGTGGTACTGCTTTTAGTGAAGAAGTTCTGCACGGTAATAATAGTACGGCTATAGAGCTGGGCGCAGATCGTTTGGTTGTTTTGCGATTGTTGGAACACAAAGCTGCTGCTCCCAAGGAATTAAAAGATGTTAAGCAAGACATCGTGTCCCTATTACAAGCTGAAAAAGCTACACAACAGGCAGTAGAAAAAGCCAAACAAATAAAGGCTAAATTGCAGGCAGGACAATCGATTCAGAGTGTTGCGGCAGAAATGAAGTTGTCGGTCAAAACCGTTGCCGGATTAAATCGTAGTAAAGAAGATGTACCGATGCCGCTGAGTCAGGCAATTTTCAAGGCTGCTAAACCAGTAAGTGGTAAGCCAACTATCTTTATTGCTGAGTTACCGGCAGGAGAGCAGGTGGTGGTAAGTCTGACAAAAGTCAAAGAAGGCGAAATGACTGAGGATGATAAAAAGAAGTTGGATTTGGCAAACAAGAATATTGCCAAAGCTTTTGGTCAGACTGAATTTACCGCCTTGGTAAATGGCTTGCAGAGTGAGGCTGATATCACTGTAAAAGCAGCTAAGTAAAAATATATTTGCCAACAAATAAAAAAGGGAGCTTATGCTCCCTTTTTTATTGCCAGAATTAAAGGGTTAAGAAGCAGCCAAGCCAGCGATATTGTATCCGCAATCGACAAATGTGATTTCACCGGTAATGCCTGATGCCAGGTCAGAACACATGAAAGCCGCTGCATTGCCGACTTCTTCAATAGTTACGTTTTTCTTTAAAGGCGCCGTATCGGCAGCTTTATTGAGCATAGATTTGAAATCATTAATGCCTGAGGCAGCGAGCGTTCTGATAGGTCCGGCTGAAATGGCATTGACACGGATGCCTTCAGCACCCAAGGCCACCGCCATATAACGTACATTAGCTTCCAAACTGGCTTTCGCAACACCCATGACATTGTAGTTTGGAATCGCACGGTCAGCGCCTAAATAAGTCAGTGTTAGCAATGAGCCGTTTCGTCCTGCCATCATCTTGCGGCCGGCTTTAGCAAGCGCTGTAAAGCTGTAAGAGCTGACATCGTGCGCAATTTTAAAATTTTCGCGTGTGGTAACATCTACATAATCACCATTCAGTGCATCACGAGGTGCAAAAGCGACTGAATGCACGATGCAATCCAGGCCATCCCAATGCTCGCCAAGTTTGGTAAATACAGCGTCGATATGTTCATCAATGCTGACGTCACATTCAATAGTAATATTGGAATTACATTGTTCAGCCATTTCCACGACGCGACTTTGCAATTTTTCATTTTGGAACGTAAAAGCCAATTCAGCGCCTTCACGGTGCATGGCTTGGGCGATACCCCATGCGATAGAACGATTACTGGCCAAGCCCACAATCAATACCCGTTTGCCCTGCATAAAACCCATTATCATCTCCCAGTGTTTTTATTGTTACAATAGACATTCAAGTATCTATGACCTATTTATTGATGTCCAGTCTTTTGTCTCGGCAATTGTTCTAACTTTATGTATTCGAATGAAGATGTATAGCTTTAAAGTTTGTGTGTTAGCTAAAATAGTTGCCCTCTTGTTTGGTGCGGTATTTTATTCGTGTTCAAGTTCGGCATCATCCCAACTTAATAACCCTTATAGCGAAGACGAGGGCACTCAGTCGGTTTTGTATGAATCATTTTCAGAGCGACCCAAGCATTTCGATCCGGCGGTAGCTTATAGTTCCAATGAATATGCTTTCATCGCGCAGATTTACGAGCCGCCGTTTCAATATCATTATTTAAAAAGGCCATACCAGGTGGTGCCGCTAACGGCTACTCGTATGCCTGAAGTAATTTATCTAAATCAAAATGGCGAAAAACTGACACAAGACGTAAAGGATAGTGACATTGCGTTTACCGATTATGTCATCGAAATTCAGTCAGATATTCGCTATCAGCCGCACCCTGCATTGGCTACAAACACTCAAGGCGAATATGAATATCACCAACTAAGAAAAGATTTATCCGAAGCCGATAAAATCACTTTACCCCTGCAAACACTCAACGACTTTAAAAACAACGGTTCGCGTGAATTAATTGCCGAAGATTATGTTTATCAAATCAAACGTCTGGCGCATCCCAAAATGCAGTCGCCGATTGCCGAAATCATGAAAAACTATATTGTCGGCTTTGATAATTTTGCAAAACAGGTAAGTGACCGACCCAAAACCGCCATTAGAAACTTGCCCATAACCGGTGTAACTGCGCTAAGTCGCTATCAGTACTGTATCCGCATTAAAGGCAAATATCCGCAATTTATCTATTGGCTAGCGATGCCGTTTTTCTCGCCGATGCCCTGGGAAGCCGATGTGTTTTATGAGCAGCCGGGACTTGCCGATAAAAACATCACCCTGGATTGGTTTCCGCTAGGCACAGGGCCTTATCTGATGGCAGAAAACAACCCGAATCGGCGCATGACCCTGCTTAAAAATCCGTTGTTCCATCATGAAACCTATCCAACTGAGGGAGAAGCAGAAGATAAACAAAAAGGTCTGTTGGTTGATGCGGGCAAACAACTGCCGTTTATCGATAAAGTGGTTTTTATGTTGGAAAAAGAAACCATTCCCTACTGGACCAAGTTTTTACAAGGTTATTATGATGCGTCGGGTATTGCCTCGGACAGTTTTGATCAGGCCATACAATTTACCGGTAGTGGTGGCGTGGCTTTAACACCTTCAATGTTGGAAAAAGGTATACAGTTACAAACCTCTGTTACGACCTCCAGTTTTTATATGGGTTTTAATATGCTCGACGCTACGGTGGGCGGTGAAACTGAGCAGGCCAGAAAGCTGCGTCAAGCGATTGCTATTGCGGTTGATTATGAAGAGTATATTTCAATCTTCATGAATGGTCGCGGCGTTGCAGCGCAAGGTGTTTTGCCACCAGGCATTTATGGTTTCGATGAAAAAGAGGGTATCAATCCTTATATTTACGACTGGCTGGACGGTAGAGCGCAGCGTAAAAAAATAGAAGCGGCGAAGCAATTGCTGAGCGATGCCGGTTATGCGAATGGCATCGATCCAAAAACCAAAGAAGCGCTGATTTTGTATTTTGATACCACGTCCACCAGTGTTGACGATCGTCCCAGAATGAACTGGTATCGTAAACAATTTGAAAAACTGGGCATCAAACTGGTGATACGCGCCACTGATTACAATCGTTTTCAGGAAAAAATGCGTACCGGTAATGCCCAGCTTTTTGTCTGGGGCTGGAACGCTGATTATCCTGATCCTGAGAATTTCTTTTTTCTGTTGTACGGGGCAAATTCCAAAGTTCAGCATGGCGGCGAAAATGCGGCCAATTACCATAATCCAGAATTTGATCGCTTATTTGAGCAAATGCGTAACATGGATAACAGTGAGCAACGCTATCAGATCATTCAGCAAATGCAGGAACTTGTGCGGCATGATGCACCATGGATTTTTGGGTTTCATCCGAAGAATTTTTCACTGTTTCATGGCTGGTATAAAAACCTCAAACCCAATTTGATGGCGAATAACCAGCTCAAATATACCCGCATTGATACGGCTGAACGCGCTGAGCAACGGCAGCAATGGAACCTGCCGGTATTTTGGCCTTTGCTATTGGGTTGCGCAGTGTTCATTTTGCTTTTAGTTCCGGCGATTAACGCTTATCGCCGTCGCGTTAGAGAGACCAGATTATGACCCAATATATTCTTCGACGACTTTTATACAGTTTGCCTTTGCTAATGGGCGTTAATATTTTAACGTTTGTGTTGTTTTTTGTGATCAACAGTCCTGACGACATGGCGCGCATGCAATTGGGACAAAAACATGTCACCGAGCAATCCATAGCCAACTGGAAACAGCAACATGGCTACGATGTTCCGTTATTGTGGAATAACCAGGCGCTAGGTGAAGAACAAATTACCCATACTATTTTTTATCAAAAATCGGTAGGACTGTTTTTATTTCGTTTTGGTGTGTCCGATAGCGGCCGAAATATTGGCGCAGACATTAAGGAACGCGCGTTGCCCAGTCTTGCCGTCGCCTTGCCGACCTTGCTGGTCGGTTTGTTTGTGAATATCTGTTTTGCGTTACTGATGGTGCTATTTCGTAACAGTTATCTGGAACAAGCCGGTATTGTGTTGTGTGTGGTTATGATGTCGATTTCCTCGCTGTTTTATATTATCGGCGGGCAGTTTTTTATTGGTAAAGTCTTAAGACTGGTGCCTATCTCCGGTTATGACGATGGATTTTCTGCGATTAAATTTATGATTTTACCGGTATTGATCGGCGTGTTTTCGGGGATAGGTTCTGGCGTACGTTGGTATCGCACCCTGTTTTTGGAAGAAGTCGAGAAAGATTATGTCCGTACCGCAAGAGCCAAAGGCTTAACCGAAACCCAAACCTTGTTTCGACATGTGTTACCCAATGCGATGATCCCTATTTTGACCGGCGTTGTAGTGGTGTTGCCGTTGTTATTTATGGGTAGTTTAATCATGGAATCATTTTTCAGTATTCCCGGTTTAGGCAGTTACACGATCGATGCGATCAACAGCCAGGATTTTGCCATTGTTCGCGCGATGGTGTTTTTAGGTTCGGTGTTATATGTGATTGGCTTGTTGTTGACTGATATTTCTTACACTTTGGTTGATCCACGTGTGAGGTTGTCGTAATGGTAGTGTTATGGACAGACGCACTGATCTATTTGCTGCTAGTTGTGATGCTGGGACTGGGGTTATACCTGCGTGGCAAGGAGCACATTAAACGTCCGCTACAAAAAATATGTCGTAGCAAAATCGGCATGGTATCACTGGTGGTGTTATTGTTTTTTGTGTTGATCGGTTTACTTGATTCCATTCATTTTAAACCGGCCGATGACAAAAAAAACGAGATTATCAGCGTTCTGGATGACTGGGCGACACCGCTTCGGGAGCATGGCGAAAAAACGTATTCCTCACCTTTTGCGACGACACTGTACAGCAAAGAAATGATGTTACAGGCCGACGGTTCCATGCAATGGGGTTATCCGCGCCTAGAATTTGGTGGCAAGCATTTGGAGGATACTGAAACTCAGAAAATCCCTGATATTCTGCAAAAAACAGCTTACGGTTTTTTCCAAGGTATAGCTTTGACGAGCTTATTGATGCTAATTATCGTTTCCATGCTCCGGCGTGGGAATGTAGTCCAAGTCGCTCCAGCGGCAGGAGAAGGTTCCAGCACTAAGGCAGTCTGGCTTACCCTGTTCATAATAATCCCGGTAGCAACCATCCTTATCCACCTGTCCACCCATTATCATGTTTTCGGTACCGATAAAGTGGGCGAAGACGTGTTTTATCAGGCCGTCAAAAGCATCCGTACCGGTCTGGTCATCGGCACCTTAACCACGTTAATCATGTTACCGATGGCGATTATCTTCGGCATTTTGGCCGGTTTTTTTCAGGGTTGGGTGGACGATATCATTCAGTATGTTTACACCACGCTGAACTCCATTCCCGGCGTATTGTTAATAGCTGCTTCCATCCTGATGGTGCAGGTTTACATGGCCAATCATGAAGCGGCTTTTACCAGTGTTATTGTCAGATCGGACATGCGCTTGTTATTTTTATGTATGATTTTGGGTGTGACCAGTTGGACCGGTTTATGCCGGTTGCTGCGTGCTGAAACACTTAAACTCAGAGAAATGGAATATGTTCAGGCTGCCACGGCTTTGGGTGTCAAGAAAACCACCATTTTAATGCGCCATATCTTGCCCAATGTCATGCACATAGTGCTGATCTCAGTAGTATTGGATTTTAGTTCGCTGGTGTTGGCTGAAGCCGTGTTGTCTTACATCAATATCGGCGTTGATCCGACCAGTTATAGTTGGGGTAATATGATTAACGGCGCTCGCCTGGAAATGGCGCGCGAACCGGTGGTGTGGTGGTCGTTATCGGCGTCCTTTGTATTTATGTTCGCGTTGGTGCTGGCAGCCAATTTGTTTGCTGATGTAGTGCAGGATGCGTTTGATCCAAGACGGAGCGGCAATGAATAATCCTATATTGATGGTTGAACATTTAAGCATTACCTTTAATCAGCAGCAGAAAGTCGTTGATGACATCAGTTTTACCCTTTATGCCGGTGAAACCTTTGCCTTGGTCGGTGAGTCTGGTTCCGGTAAATCGTTAACCGCTTTGTCGGTGCTCAGATTATTACCCAATAATGCCAGGCTTGAAGCGGAAACGATTAATCTGCAAGGCGATGATTTACTAAACCAATCTGAATTTGATCTGTGTAAAATCCGTGGTCGTCGCATCGGTTTTATTTTTCAGGATCCGATGTCGTCCCTCAATCCGGTGATGACTATCGGTAGTCAGATTGAGGAAGTTATCAATCTGCATTTTGACTTATCCAAAGCAGCTATTAAGCAACGGGTGTTGGAATTATTACAGCAAGTAGAACTGCCCGAACCAGAGCAGCGCATTAAAGCTTATCCGCATCAGCTTTCCGGCGGTCAGCGCCAGCGGGTGATGATTGCTATGGCTCTGGCCGGCAAGCCGGATTTACTGATTGCCGATGAACCAACCACGTCTCTGGATGTGACCATTCAGGCGCAAATTTTGGCGTTGTTGAAAAATATTCAGAAGCAAACCGGCATGGCGCTATGGTTGATCAGTCATGATTTAGCGCTGGTATCAACTTTGGCGGATCGGGTGGCAGTCATGCAGCAGGGTAAAATTGTTGAAACCGGCATTACCGCCGAGTTTTTTGATCAACCCAAACATCCTTATACCCGCAAGTTGTTAAATGCATTACCGTCAATGCAAAGTTGTTTAACTCATAGTAAGCCCGAGAATCCACCGTTACTTCAGGTCAACGATTTTTATTGTTATTATCCGATTCGCAAAGGATTATTCAAACGAGTCGTGGATTTTGTAAGAGCCGTCGATGGCGTGAGTTTTAATCTGCAACAAGGTAAAACCCTGGCGCTGGTTGGTGAATCCGGTTGCGGGAAAACCACCTTGGGCAAGAGCTTGTTAAACCTTATTCCCGGAAGTAGTGGCAGTGTCGTTATCAACGGAATCGAGTTGAATAATTTAACCGGCGAAGCCTTGCGGCAACAACGCGCCAATATCCAGATCGTATTTCAGGACCCATTTTCCTCAATGAATCCGCGCATGTTGGTGGGTGATATTATCGCTGAAGGTATCAGCGCCTTGCATCCCAAAATCAGTCAGACTGAACGTAAAGCCAGAGTCCGGCAACTTTTGCAGCAAGTTGATTTGCCCGAAGATTCGGCGCTGCGTTATCCGCATGAATTTTCCGGCGGCCAGCGTCAGCGTATCTGCATAGCCCGCGCCTTGGCAGTTGAGCCTAAGTTGATCGTTTGCGACGAACCCACCAGTGCCCTGGACGTATCGGTACAAGCGCAGATAATCCAATTGCTTAAAACCCTGCAACAGGAAAAAGGCGTGAGTTATTTGTTCATCACCCATGATCTTGCCGTCGTCGCAGAAATCGCTGATGACGTGGCGGTAATGTATCAAGGGAAAATAATAGAGCAGGGCAGTGTGGCGGAGGTTTTGACCCAGCCTAAGCATGCTTATACCCAAAAATTATTGGCGGCAGTGCCAGTTATGAAAGTGGATGGTTGAGGCAAATAGTGACTGGATACCAAAAAAGCATGGATAGTTTAGGAAGACAACTGCCCTGCTTTATTCAAACTTTTAACGCTTTTTGGGTGCGGGCATTTATAAATCCGGTTTAGGCAGGATCAAGTTAATTTCGTTGATCAACAAGGCCAATGTAAGCTCGGTCTTTTTCAATGCAGCTTCTAACATTGTATTATCGTGTTGTTGAAGCACCAGTTCCAATTCAACAGTCAAATCACTTAGATGGGCTTGCGCCATCGAAGCAGCACTGCCTTTAAGTTTGTGGGCAATCAGGTTGGCGGTTTCCTTAGCGCCGGCCTGATAAGCCGTTCTGATTAAGCTAATGTCATCTGCATGATTAGCGCAAAATAACGACAACATTTTTTTGTAGACCACAACGTTGTTGCCGGTCTGTTTTTTTACAAACGCGAGGTCAACGCCGGTCAATTGCGGGAACTCCGGTACGGTGTTAGCGATTGTCACGTCGGTTATTATGGAACTCTCAACTCGGGGCTTAACCCAACGTTCCAGGGTCTTAAAAAAAGGATCCCAGTCGAGTGGTTTACCGATATGATCGTTCATGCCGCTGGCCAGGCAACGCTCGATATCAGCTGGCATGACATTGGCGGTCATCGCGATGATTGGTAGCGTTGCAAAGCGCGGATCAGAGCGAATTTGTCGACTTGCTTCAAAACCATCCATCACCGGCATATGGCAATCCATTAACACCGCGGAATAATCTTTCTGGCGTACCATCGTAATCGCTTCTAAACCGTTATTGGCGATATCAACTTGTATGCCTTCGTTTGCCAGTATTTCAGGCATAAACTCCTGATTGATCAGATTATCTTCAACCAACAACAAATAGGCATTGTTAAGCGTGGGATATATGATTGATGTTGGGTCGGCTATTGGCAAAGGCTTGGTACTGGTCATTATTATCCACACTGGTTATTAGTACAAAATGCCGATGCTGCCCGGCCAAATCCATGAGACATAGCTGTCATTTATGCAAAAATTAAAGATGACATACTACCATAGAAAATTGTTGGTAAAACTTAGGTATCTAGGTTTTTTGGGGGTATAGGATACTATCGACGCAAGGAGGAGCATCGTTTCGCGATGGATGCGATTTATTATGCTCAGCAAATCCAATCGTATTATTGACACTCAACTATGTGTTAGAGTTTGGCTATGAAACCCATCGAATTCACCCACTTATCCAAACTTAATGATCTTTACCCAAAGAAGACTGTTATTTTAGCCAATGGTGCTAAGTTTGTTTATCTCGACCTACCTCAAAAAGATAAACTAAATGCAGCTAATGTACTTTACCTCCATATCAACCGCGATACTCTAAAATGTTACATTGGCATCACTATCATGAAAGCTGGAGATCGGTGGGGTGCAGGCACTCCATATCGAAATAACCGCCACTTTGGCAACGCCATTCAGGCTCACGGCTGGGAAAAATTTGAATCTTACATACTTGCTTTTGCAGAAAATAGAGAAGCTCTAAATATTGCTGAGGCTCAAGCAATCGCTGCTGCTGGTGGGCACAAATCGAAATTCACATATAACATCTCACCAGGTGGTGACATAGTTGCTGAGAATGACAAGGCTATCGTCGGTATATTTCTCCCCACAGGTAAAGTATTTGATTTCAAAAGTGGCGCAGATGCAGCTCGCAAACTTGGATTAGGTAGCGTTGATTACCCGATGAACGTCGCGAGAGGTGAAATGTTGTCTGTAAAAGACTGGTGGTTCCGTTTTAAAGATGATGCGACTTCAATGCCACCAGCATTGTGGGGCGAATCATTGCGATTGCAAAAAATGCGTGAAATCAATTCGAAGCCCCTTGTTGGCATTAATTATAAAACCAAAGAGGTTCGTTACTTTCCAACACAGCAAGTAGCAGCTGATGAATTAGGTGTCAATCAGTCTGAGGTCTGTGCTGTTGCAAGTGGCAATTCACATTCAACAGGTGGTTGGTGGTTCAGGTATGAAGAAGATAAAGATAGGCCCATGCCAACTTTATTTGGAACATTAGCAACTAGGCAGAAACGTGATAAAAAGGTTTATGCGGTTCATTTGAAGACAGGTATGAAACACGAATTCCCCAATTGCACTTTAGCAGATCATAACTTGGAAATTCATGTGGGAGCAGCGGCATCTGTTGCTTCTGGAGGAAGAGTATCTTCACATGACTGGTGGTTCACTTACGACCCAAGCCAAAAACCACCAAATGCCTATAAGTGGGATCTTGTTGCAATAGCAAGATCTAAAGCTGTAATTGCCGAGAACATCGAGGATGGGAGCTTGCTAAGATTTGATAGCGCTAAGTCAGCAGCTGAAGCCCTTAGCATAAGTCGTTCAATGATTAACATGATAATTAAGGGAAAGCGCAAGTCGGCCAAAGGTTACACATTCCGAGAGGCATAAAATAAATGTGATAATAGGCAATGTGGGTTAACACTGTATGACGGATTTGCCGTTTTGGAATGCTTCATTGGCGGTTTGCTATCGCGAAACCGTAGGTTACTTAATTTATAAAGTGATTCGAGGCGTATTGCACTCATCAGACGCTGAATTTACTTAATCAATAAATGCCAAGTTCTGCTTAAACTCTAAAATCAGCCTTGGCTGTTAAGATGTTTTTTCGCTTACTTGTAAGGTTTTTTCGTGTGCTTCCAGCGTTCCACTGCACGCTTGGGGCGTTGACTCGTACGTAAAAGTCTCACCCTAAAAACTGATCGTTTGCAGGCCATATCTGGCGTGACCTACAGCGTTTTTCCACCAGTCTTGGAAGCGTGCACTTGGAACGCTCCAACGCACGTAAATATCGTAAGAGCAGTAATAATGAGTTTGTTATAGGATGACTTTAGCTTAAGCCGGTCAATTATTGGGTTTTGGCGGAATAGTTTTGTTTGATTTATGCAATAAGGTGGAATCTCTAGGGGCGCTGATAGCGTAGCCATCTCGCTTCATCCAGACTTATCTACTTCGATTTAATTTGATAGCTAGAGTAGAGAGGCGCGGAAACCATCGCATAAGGTATCGATGATGGGTTTCCGCTATCGTCCCTAAACTACGCTCTGTAATTCAAACGCAGGTTTGAACTTCAATGCATTTACATTGCCGTAGGCATTTTCTCCCTGAGCTTTAAAAATCGTTGATAACGGGTCATGGAAATAGCTCCACTTTCAGCCGCCGGACGCACTGCGCAACCTTTATCTACTAGATGACGACAGTTATTAAATTGACACTGATCAATCAAGGGCTGAAATTCCCGGTAGCCGTAAGCCAATTGTTGCTCGGATAATCCTGCCAGGCCAAAAATGGCCACGCCGGGACTGTCAATCAAATCACCGCCTTGTTCCATGTGATACAAGGTTGCGGCGGTGGTGGTATGGCGACCATGCTTGGTGGTTTCGGAAATGGTATTGGTTTTTAAGTCTTTATCGGGAATGATCGCATTAGTCAGCGAGGACTTACCGACACCGGATTGCCCGGCTAAAATGCTGACTTGATCTTTAAGAGCTTGCTTAAGTTCGTCCAAACCCGCAGCCGCGGTGGCGCTAACCCGATAGAGTGAGTAACCTAGATTGATGTAATCTTGAAGCTCTTTTTCTATGACCTCAGCTTGCGGCAGATCGGTTTTATTGAGCACTAACGCTGCATCGATATTGCGATTTTCACAAATGGCCAGATATTGATCCAGCAGTAAAAAATCGCAGTAAGGTTCCACGGCAAACACCACAAACACGGTGTCGATATTGGCGGCAACCGGACGCACTTTGCCGTTTCTGGACGGTCGCATTAATAACGAGCGTCGGGGTAGGATTTCTTCTATACGGCCTTGATCGGGTGAAGATTGCGTCCATAAAACCCGGTCGCCGACTGCGACGGTTTCAAGTCGTCGCAAGGTTTGGCAAAGCACGATTTTATTGTCATGTTCAACAGCAATGCCCTGGCCTAAATGGGAGATAACCAGGCCTTCGAGCAACTCAGACACGTATTTTGGATTCTAAATTGGCAATACGAATTGCTGCAGGCGGGTGACTGTAATGGAACGCAGAATATAAAGGGTCCGGCGTTAAGGTGCTGGCGTTTTCTTCATAAAGTTTAACCAGTGAGCTGATCAGCTTTTCGGCTTTGGCATGGTTGGAGGCAAAATCATCGGCTTCAAATTCAAATTTGCGTTGAAAAAAGGCGCTGATTGGTTGCATAAAAAAAGTAAACGGTGAAGATACGAGCATAAATAACAATAATGCCGCTGCATGTGACGGCAGTTTTACGCCCAGTCCGGTGTAAAACCAATCCTGATCAATCAGCCAACCCAAAACCGCAAAACTGATCAGCGTCATGATGGCGGTAGCAATCAGCATTTTAATGGTGTGTTTGCATTTAAAATGCCCCAGTTCGTGCGCCAAAATCGCTTCCAGTTCTTCATCTTCCAAAGAGTTGATCAAAGTATCGTAAAACACGATGCGTTTGTTGTTACCCAAGCCGGTAAAGTAAGCGTTGCCATGACCTGAACGCTTGGAACCGTCCATGATAAAAATACCCTGACTGTTAAAACCGCAACGGGCCAGCAAATCCTGAATACGATGTTTTAAAGAACCGTCTTCCATCGGGGTGAACTTATTAAATAACGGTGCGATAACGGTAGGGAACAGCCAGCTCATCAACAAGGAAAAACTCATCAAGATGCCCCAGGCCCATAACCACCATAAGGAACCGATGCTGTCCATGACCCAGAGAATCAAAGCCAGCAAAGGCAGGCCGATAGCCGCTCCCAAAGCCAGTTGCAATAACTGGTCTTTAATGAATTGTTGTTTGGTACTTTTGTTAAAGCCGAATTTTTCTTCGATTACAAAGGTTTGGTAGACACTGGTCGGGATGTCAACCAAAGTCATCACTAAAAAAACACTGGCGACTGCAATCAAACCGGCCAGCAATGGATTGGCAATTGAGGAGGTCCAAAATTCAAAGGCAAGATTAATGCCGCCGCCGATGGTCAGAAGCAATAGAATCACAACGCCGAGAATACTGTCTATATTGCCGATTCTACTTTTTTCCAGGGTGTAATCGGCGGCTTTCTGGTGCGCTTCAAGCGACACGGTGTCTTTAAACGCGACAGGCACGTCGGGGCGGTGCTTGGCAACATAAGCGGCGTGTCTTTTGGCCAGCCAAAATTCAACCGAAAAGGAAAGAGTTAAGGCGAATAAAAAAATGAGGGTAAAGCTATTCATGAGCTGATTTCTTTAAAGTTTAAGAGTTAGACGTTCCAATTCGCCAATGCTACACTAACCGCCACCTTGAACACAACGGAATCAATAAATGGCACAGGACATATCGCATCTTATCTGGATAGATCTCGAAATGACCGGACTAGACCCGGACAACGATGTCATTATCGAGATAGCGACGATTATTACTGATAATGACTTGAACATTCTGGCACAAGGGCCAGTATTGGCCGTGCGTCAGGCGGATGACACGCTGGCTAAAATGGATGACTGGAATCAGAAGCATCATGGTGAATCTGGCTTAGTAACACGTGTTAAAGCGTCAACTATTGATGCCAACGTAGCTGAACGCTTAACCCTTGAATTTTTAGAGCAGTGGGTTCCTGCAAATACTTCGCCGATTTGCGGCAACAGTATCGGTCAGGATCGTCGTTTTTTGTATCGCTATATGCCCAAACTCGAAGCGTATTTTCATTATCGTAATATCGATGTTTCCACTGTTAAGGAATTGGCTGCCAGATGGGCGCCTCAGGTAAAGGACGGCTTTAAAAAAGCATCAACGCATCAGGCGCTGGAAGATATTATCGAATCCATTGAAGAACTGCGTTATTACCGTGAGCACTTCATTAAGTTCTAACGTATGAATCAAATTATTGCGATTGCTCTGGGTGGCTCGTTTGGTGCTGTCATTCGATTTCTGGTTTCTTCGGGGATTTATCAGTGGCTGGGGCGTGGCTTTCCGTATGGAACTTTAGTCGTCAATGTGATGGGTTCTTTTATGCTCGGTTTGCTGACCGAATCGCTGATGATGCAACGCATCACCAGTACCTTTGAATATCGGGCCGCCATCCTGGTCGGCTTTATTGGCGCATTTACAACTTTCTCTACGTTCTCTTTGGAAACTTTTTATTTAATTGAGCAAGGCCAGTTAAGCAAAGCGGCATTGAATATCTTTAGCAGCGTCAGTGCTTGTGTCTTTGCCATCTGGATCGGCTTGCTGTGCGGCCGGGGATTGTTTTATTATTCAGAGGGTGTATTTCAGTGGTCTGGCGGCATTATTCCTTATGCCTTGATGACCATTAACGCCTTGGGCGCTTTTTTGATCAGTATCATAGCCACTGTTTTGTTGCAAAAAGTGTCGCTTTCCGTGGAATACCGTGTTGTCCTGACCGTGATTTTGGTCGGCGTTTTCTTAACCCTGTCTGGATTGTATCTACTGTTGTTTTTGGTAGAAAAAGGTTATTCATTCGATACACATCTGAACCTGATGCTCGGCACTTTTGTCAGCAATGGCCTGCTTTGCATTTTTGTGATCTGGATGGGCTTGTTGGTAGGGAAGCAGGTTTAACCCTTTCCCACATATCTATTTTTTAATTTTAAGGTAATCATTTAGTCATGTTAGATCCCCGTTTATTTAGAACCGAACTTGATTTTGTTAAGGAACAACTTAACCGACGTTCATTTGTTTTTAATTCGGAACATTATTTAGAACTGGAAGCTCGGCGTAAAGATATTCAGGTCAAAACCCAGGAATTACAGAACGATCGTAACAGTCGCTCAAAAGCTATCGGCATAGCCAAGGCTAAAGGCGAAGATGTGCAGCCACTTTTGGATCAGGTTCAACATTTGGGTGACGAACTTAAAGCCGCTGAAACAGAATTATCTGACATTCAGACTGAAATGACCGCTTTGATGGAAAGTATTCCCAACCTGCTTGACGAATCCGTTCCGAACGGCAAAAGCGAAGATGACAACATCGAACTTAGCCGCTGGGGTGAAATTCCTGTTTTTGATTTTGAAGCCAAAGACCATGTCGATTTAGGCACCAAGATAGGCTTGGATTTTGAGTTGGGTGTCAAAATAGCCAGTGCCCGTTTTGTGGTTTTGAATGGACCTTTGGCGCGTCTGCAAAGGGCGCTTATTCAGTTGATGCTGAATACTCATACTGACGAACATGGCTACACTGAAACTTATGTGCCTTTTTTAGTCAATGCCGAGAGTTTGCGTGGTACCGGTCAGTTGCCCAAGTTTGAAGCGGATTTGTTTAAAGCCAGCGATGATCCGGCTTTATACCTGATTCCAACCGCAGAAGTACCGGTCACTAACATTGTCAGAGATGTAATTATCGAGGTCAAAGACCTGCCGCTCAAGTTTGTATGTCATAGCCCCTGTTTTCGCAGTGAAGCAGGTGCTTATGGTCGCGACGTCAGAGGCATGATTCGTCAGCATCAATTTGAAAAAGTCGAAATCGTCCAAATCGTAAAACCTGAAGATTCGGCGGCCGCTCATGAAACCTTAACCCAGCACGCAGAAGTTATTTTACAAAAACTGAAGTTGCCGTATCGCAGAATGTTGTTATGCGCTGGCGATACCGGTTTTTCGTCGACTAAAACTTATGATTTGGAAGTCTGGCTGCCAGGGCAGGGCGCATATCGGGAAATATCCTCGTGTAGCAATTTTAAAGATTTTCAAGCACGCCGCCTGCAGGCTCGTTGGCGTAACCCTGAAACAGGCAAACCCGAACTGGTGCACACCTTAAATGGCTCAGGTCTGGCGGCAGGTAGAACGCTGATTGCGGTAATGGAGAATTATCAGGATGCCCAGGGTCGAATTCATATTCCTGAGGCACTACAGCCTTATATGGGTGGTTTAGACATTATTGAGTAACTAAAGTCTTACTTGAGTTTATCGCGCTTAAATAACCGAACTTAATTTAATCAACAATGCTGCAATCAGGGCGGTTTGCAGCACACCGACACCCACTACCCAGCCCACTAATTCGGCTTTATTTTAAAAGAAAAGAAATGGTACGAAATACCTCAGCAAACATCTCATGGGTTAGTCGTTTAGTCTGCACGTTGTAGCGACTGCTGTGATAAGAATCAACCAGCGTTCGGCCTTCCGGCAACACATGTTGTGCATTATGGGTAAACTTGGAGGTGCTTTGTTTTAATCCGTAGGCTTTTAATACCGCCTGATGGGCAACCAAACCTAAAGCCAGGATGACTGCCTGTTCCGGGAGGGTTTTTAGTTCTGCTGCCAAGTATTCATTGCATTGCTTGATTTCATCGGTAGTCGGTTTGTTTTGTGGTGGCAGGCATTTAACTGCATTGGTGATCCGGCAGTTCTTAAGCATCAGGCCATCGGTCAAGGATTCGGATTTTATCTGATTACTGTATCCAAACTCGTAAAGCGCTTCATACAACAGTAACCCTGCATAATCGCCGGTAAACGGCCTGCCGGTGGCATTGGCGCCATGCATTCCTGGCGCCAATCCGACTATGAGTAATTGGGCCTGACTATCGCCAAACGGTGCAACCGGGCGGGCATGATAATCCGGATGCTTTTGTTTAACCTCGCATAGAAACTCATCCAGCCGTATACACTGTCGGCAATTTTGATCAAATAGCGGTTTTGAATACATGTTTTATTCACTTGATTGTTAATGCTGACTTTAGTGGTTTATTTGCAATGAGAAATTTTGTACCTGATTTCCTTCAGAAGCCAGCAATTGCAATTTCTCCAGTCTGGGCAATTTTTTTATGGCGATTTCGCGTTTGCTGGCTGAACTCCGGTCATGGCCGATCTCAACATAAACTAGCTGTTTGGGTTGTCTTCCACGAAAATATTTGGCGCCCTGTCTTTCTGCATGCTGACTAAAGCGCCGCGCAACATCAACGGTAATGCCGGTATAAAGCGTCTCGTCACTACAAAGGATGATGTAAACCTGCCAAGTCATTTTGTTACTCGATCGTTAAAAATCTGAAAGAGATTTAGGCGGAAGCGCAGCGCGCAAGGCATTCAACACAGCAAATACATCGATGATTTCCTGGGTAATGGCCCCCGCTACAGGCGACAAATAACCCAAACCGGCAAATATCATACCGACTAAACTGAGCAACATGCCGCCCACTGCGCTTTGCAAAGCGATTTTTCGCATGCGTTCGCCAATATGAAACAACTCATCCACTTTTAATAAGGAGCTATCCATGATTACCGCATCTGCCGATTCACCGGTAATGTCACTATTTTGCCCAAAGGCTATACCGATTGTTGCAGCGGTTAGGGAAGGCGCATCGTTTATGCCATCACCCAGAAATATGGTTTTTGCAAGCTTTGTTTCAGCGCGCACCAATTCCAGTTTTTGCTCCGGGCTTTGACTAAAATAAACATGCTTAATACCAACTTTCTCGGCTAGATAACGGACTTCTGATTCCCGGTCCCCGGAAACCAGCATGACTTTGTCAAACAGATGGCTGGGGCGCAAATGATTAATGAAGGAGGAACTATCAGTACGTACTTCATCCCGAAACTGCAAGGTAGCGGCGTAAGTTTCATCAACCAAGACTACGCATTCCAGGCCTCCGGTGACTTGAGGAAGCACATCTACAACTCCGGGATGCAGTTCAAGAAACTTTTTACGGCTGGTAATCTGAATTTGCTTGCCGGCCACATTACCTTTAAGTCCGGCACCCGGCAATTCGGTAATTTGGGTGACATTTAATAAGCTTAAGTTGGCTTTTTCTGCCGCTTGAACAATTGCACTGGAAAGCGGATGCTTGGAATAACGCTCTAAACTGGAAATTAAAACTAACACGTCCTGCTCATTATGACTGACTCCCGGAATAAGTGCAGTCAATACCGGTCGGCCATAAGTTAAGGTGCCAGTTTTATCAAAAATCGCGGTTCGACAAGTGCCGATGGTTTCCAGAATGGCCGGATTTTTGATGATAATTTCACGTCGCGCTGCCAGAGAAATTGAGCTGATAATGGTAACCGGTATGCCAATCAGCAGAGGGCAGGGCGTGGCGACAACCAGTACCGCAAGAAAACGAACCACATCATTGCTCACCACCCAGGCTGCCAAGGCAATGATGACCGCTATCGGTGTGTACAGCGCCCCTAGTTGATCGCCCAAGCGTCTGATGTTAGGGCGATATTGTTCAGATGAGCGCATCACTTCCATAATCTTGGCATAACGTGAATCGACTGACAGTTTGTCGGCGCGAATGGTCAACGCCGAATCGCCATTAATAGCGCCGGACATGACCAGCGAGCCACTGGTTTTGGACATCATATACGGTTCGCCAGTCAGATAGGATTCATCCATAGTGCCTGAACCTTCAAGCACAGTACCATCTACCGGGCAAATTTCGTGGGGTAATATCAACAAGGTGTCGCCAATATTAACCTGTTCCGTGGTGATGTCGATTAACTGCTTGTCCGTTTGCCTATGGGCAACTGATGGCATTCGCTTTGCCAGTGCTTCAAGCACAGAAGAAGCTTTGCGCACCGCATAGTGTTCAAGTGCAGCACCACCAGACAGCATCAAAACCACCAAGCTTCCGGCCAGATATTCATCCAGCAACACCGCAGTGACGATGGAGATACCTGCAAGCAAATCGGAACCAAAGTTTCCCTGGAATAATTTTTCGATGAGCTGAAAAACCAGAGGAATGCCGCCCAACGCCAAAACCATAAGTAATGGCACTTGCATCAATGAAGTAGAAAATCCAAAGTGGCCCTGATATAAACTTGAAATTGCTGAGGCCAAGTTTGTATTAATATCCAGTGTATAAAGTTCGTGGCCTGTATCCAAGGCATACTTTAACAGCAGGTAGCCGCCAATGCCGAGCACACTTAAAATGGCAATAATATTTTCAGTGCTTGAATGTGCGATTGTTGATTTCTTGTCTGTCATCGTTTTCAGTCTCGAAAGAAGGTTACGTCCCAGCCTCAGTTGACAGTAGTGATAAGGGTTAGCCAGATCGCTACAAAAGACGCGAAGCATAAAAGCTTCGCGCCTTCTTTGCTCAATAAAATTTTTTACATGATAGCTTTAGCTGACCTTGCCGGCTTCAGTCGCTGCAGGTACTTCAATTAAGCGACCTGAAGCGCAATCATAAATATAGCCATAAACAGGAATATCTGAAGGTACCAGCGGATGATTCTTGATTCGGATTACATCTTCCAAAACGCTTTCTTGTTGATCTTTAATGGTCAACCAATCAATATAGTTGCCTTCCGCAGAACCTGGACCTTCACCGCCATCGTGCCAGCCATTGGCGTCAATAGAAGATGTTTTTAAGCTACTGTTTAACAGTCTGCGCATTATTTCATCGGTAAACAGCTCCATTCCGCAATTGGTATGATGAATAACAAACCACTCACGGGTTCCTAATAATTTATAGGAAATAACCAAGGAGCGGATGGCATCGTCACTGGCACGACCGCCAGCATTACGTATGACATGGGCATCACCTTCAGAAAGACCAGCATACTTGGCAGGATCTAAACGGGCATCCATACAGGTCAAAATTGCAAAATGTCTTGCTGGTGGCAAAGCTAACTCACCTTTATCGCCAAAATCGTTTACATAATCTCTATTGGCAGCTAAAACTTCAGTTAAAATTTTACTCATAAACACACCTCTCATTATTATTATTGGTTCATAAAAACCGCTTGTTGCTCATCTTTAATCGATAAGGAAACCAAACGGCACTTACAGTGCACTTAAGAGTTTACCTGAATAATGTCAGCTTTCAAATAATGATTAGGCTATACAATACAAATCTAAAACTGATAAAGGGGCAAAAATGGCAAGACGAAACGAACACAGTCTGGACGAAATAAGGGAAATGATATTGGATGCCGCTGAATCCATAATCATCAATGAAGGTTATTCAGCCTTAACGGTGCGTAAAATAACCAAAAAAATCGGTTATACCGTTGCCAGTATTTATATGGTTTTTACCAGTATGGCCGAGTTGGTACTGCAGATTAAAATTAATACTCTAGCTGACCTTAGTAAAAAACTGCAACGAGTACCTATTGCTAATCCTGAACAGCATATAAACGAACTGGCCAACACTTATTTACATTTTGCTGTCAAAAATTTTAACCGTTGGAGCATGATTTATATGCTCAACGGCCAATCAAATGAAGAGTATCAACAAATCAAAAATCAGCTTTACAGTTCGATAGAAACTGATCTGGCACTACTTGTGCCCTATTGTTCCCCGCAACTTATCAAACAGGCAGCAAGAACACTATGGAACAGTATTCACGGAATTTGCAGTCTGTCTCTAACCGATTTGGAGAAGGTTGATATTCATGTTGTAGAAAAGGACATTAAATTACTGGTAGATAGTTTTGTCGCTGGCTGGAAATATAAGAGTCCCTAAAAAATACAAAGTAATCACATCTGCCAAAGAATAAGTCCTTAATAACACATGACATACGGCAAAATAATGATGCTTTGAAGCGCATTTAAAATTTACTATTAAACAAAGTAGATTTTGAATCTATTCTTTTACTTAACTGATGTTAAGCACTCGTCTCCCAATAAGTGTATTATTTTGGAATGGAAAAGAAAAATTTTGTTATACACAGACTGCCTGATCTGTAATTGAAGTGGTCAGGTAAAGGTAAACTAAATCAAGGTTATCCTATGAACAATGACCCGACAGGACATACAATGAATACTGAACCCACATTGCTGAATTCCCTGGAAGATGCCCAAGGAAGAAACCCTCTTGAATTCCCTTTTGGATTTTATATTGAAGATAATTATACCGATAGTAGCGGTGGCTGTTTTTTTTGGTATAAAACCGAATACGAAATGCAACAGGCCATTCAAAATGATTTGATAGATGCACTTTCTGAAGGTACTGGCGATGCCATTAGCTTAGTCAAAGCAGAGATTGCAAGTCTCATCGAAAAATCCTCCCCCATTATTGCCGATGTCGATCATTTATTGAATGGCCTGAATATCTTTTTACGTGAAATTGAATTACGACTCCAGTTTCTGGGCTCATTTGAAGATTTGTGTAAAGGCAAAAATGAATGGTCGAAATATCTTCGTGAAGAATTCAGGGAAGGCAATCTGGAAGATTTAGAAGAAGATGTGTCTTCTAAAAAATTACAGAGTTCGATCAAGAAAAACGAGCAAGAAGATTTTGCCGAATTTGTGTCTGAATATTTAATCTAGTGTTATTGATCTTTGTTTGTATGCAAATCTAGCAGGGGGGGCAGGGTGATAATATCTGTTTTGATATCATATAAAGTTTGTTTTTCAAGGAGTAACCGGTTATGAATAATTATCAAGATTACAATAAAGATTCCGAGGTCGATAGACTGATTGTAGTAGCAGTTCATCTTGGTGGTATTTTCTTTGGATTCATTCCGGCCTTGTTGGTTTATCTGGTAAAAAATGACGGCTGGATAAAAAGCAATGCAAGAAATGCGTTGAATTGGCAACTGACAACTCTGATCTACTTCGGGATCTGTTGGGCGCTGGTATTCATAATTATTGGGTTGTTTCTCCCGTGGTTAATAGTCGTATTGAATATTGTTTTTAGCTTGGTTGCGGCAATTCGGTCAAGTAAAGGCGAGGAATATAAATATCCGCTGTCTTTTGAATTCATTAAATCATAAATACCTGCATTAATGGAAACAGTTGGCGATGGCGGGACACTAAAAAGAAAGCGCTGTTCAATCTGCAATGAAGTTCTGGTTTGTGGTGGTAATCAAGCGGGGGAATCTTGTTGGTGTGCACACTATCCACCGATTATGCCTATTGATCTTGAAAATGACTGTCTGTGTGAAGATTGCCTTAGCAGTGCCATACAAAAACTGCAAAAAACTCAAATATGGAAAAATCCTAAAGAAATTCCTCATAACTAACTGACTACCAATGTTTTTACGAAGTTATTCACAAAGTCTGTGGATAACTCTGTGCGTAACGTCTTGTGTAATCCAGTAACTACATAATTTTTATTGAGGTTTGTTAAATTGGTCATATTTTAGACAATTATATTCCAAATTAATAATCAATGGCTTATAGGTTAAATTGCGAGCTTTTAGGGTGTTAGTCAGAAGTTTGTGATAATACAATAGTTGATAATCAGAAATGTGTGTAAGTTATTAGATATCGCTTCGGAATTTCTCTTTGTCAATAACTAATATTGGTCGTATTGCAGAGTGTTTGAAAAATACCTCCACTAATATTGCAACATTAGAGCTAATTTGAGTTGTATAGCCAAGAGGAGGTTGCATTAAGTGATTGTCAGTTGTTCTAAGCACGTCCACAAAAAATAGCGGTGAATACTAGTCATATTTTCTATTTTTTTAATTATGCTGATATCAAACCTGAGTAACATTTAAAAAATTTGTAAATTATTGTATTAATATTTATAGCAACTCTTTAGGTTCTCGGTTGCCAGGGATTACAGCGTTCATTCTTGAGTCGTCTTTTATATCTAAAAAATGCTCTAAGCTGTGCAGTATGCAAACGAAGCTGTTGCTCCGAATACACTGGTGTAGCAGAGCTGTTCATTCTAATATTGTCATAGAGTGTGAAGGCTTGCTTCGTTAATTCTCTTGGGGTCATGGTGATGAGATCTCCCTCAACATAATATTATTATCTGAGGTCAAATTGTAAAACAAAATATTGGCTAAATTATATTGTGTACATTACGTATTTTTTTTGTTTTTTTAGTGGGATCTTTATCAGGTTCAATAAAGTCTAAGCGGCTCTTTTAACGCAAAACGGTAGCCCATAATTTCAGTAGATTAATAAGTTTTAAATTATTTTAATCATGTGCTGTTTGGCTTGGCGTTAAGCAATAACTCGAATTGTTCAATTGGCATTGGTTTTCCAAACAAATAGCCCTGTATGGTAGGGCAATTGTGTTGCTCCAAAAATGCACGTTGCTCTTCTGTTTCCACACCTTCTGCAATGATATCGATATTAAAATTTTGAGCCATGGCAATAATGGTCTGGACGATAATGGCATCATCCGGGCTATTGATAATATCGCGCACAAAGCTTTGATCTATCTTGATTTGATCAAAGGGCAATTTTTTTAAATTTGATAAAGATGAATAGCCGGTGCCGAAGTCGTCCATAGAAAAATGCACGCCAATTTCTCTTAGGGCTGTCATCTTGACTATGGTATCGTCAATGTCATCGAGTACCAGAGTTTCAGTTAATTCCAGTTTAAGTTTTTCTGGTTTGATGCCGATGTGGTCTATGATCTGAGATATTTCATCTACAAAATTAGTTTGATGAAACTGACGCGCACTTATATTGACAGCAAGCTGTAAATGCTGAGTAAGAGTCTTGTTTTCCCATTTTTTAATTTGAGCGCAAGCCGAATTTACCACCCATTTTCCAATAGGCAATATGAGTCCAGTTTCCTCAGCAAGCGGGATAAAATCCAAAGGGGATACTATATCACGCTGTGGATGCCGCCATCGGACAAGTACTTCGGCACCGATGATCTGTCCATTATGGCGAACTTGTGGTTGGTAATACAGTATAAACTGATTTTCAACCAATGCCTGCTGCAATTGTTTTTCCAGTAATACGCGATTTTCGATGTTAGTCTGCATTTGCACATCAAAAAAACGCTGTTTATCACGTCCGGACGCTTTTGCTTGATACATGGCAATATCTGCCTGCTTCAATAACTCATCTATATTTTTCTTGTGTCGGTTGAACAAGGTTATGCCAATACTAGCGGTACTTTGGTAATTGTGTATAACCATTGAATAAGGATGGCTTAATGCTTCCAGGATTTTATTGCTTATAAGCTCAGCTTGTCCTGCTGCTTCATTGACATCTTCACTTAAGTTTTCCAGTACCACCACAAATTCATCGCCACCTAAACGGGCAACTGTGTCTATTTCACGAACATTAGCCAGAAGACGCTCCGCAACTTGTTGCAGCATTAAGTCACCCATGTTGTGACC
This sequence comes from uncultured Methylobacter sp., assembly GCA_903832775.1. Taxonomy (GTDB): domain Bacteria; phylum Pseudomonadota; class Gammaproteobacteria; order Methylococcales; family Methylomonadaceae; genus Methylobacter_A. The sequence goes on from CAILCX010000093.1 coordinate 45,039, forward strand.
TAAAGTGTCATTGAGGCTCTTGAAGTTATCCAGATCAATAAACAATAACGCACCATGTAACTCATTACGCTGGGTTGAAGCCAATGCCAATTTTAAACGGTCTTGAAGTAATGCCCGATTAGGTAGTCCGGTCAGTGGATCGTAAAATGCAAGATGCTTGATTTTTTTGGCTGCTATGTCGGATGCGGTAATGTCTGTCAAGGTGCCAACATAATTAGAAATGATGTTATTTACGTCCTTCACTGCAGTAATGATGATATGTTCTAAAAACTTATCCCCATTCTTGCGCTCGTTCCAGATTTCACCTTCCCATGAACCTGTATTGTTGATGTTCTCCCACATTCTGGAATAAAAGTTAGCATCATGGCGACCCGAGCTGAGCATGCGTGGGTTTTTACCTATAACATCTTTATTGGAGTAGCCGGTGAGCTTTGTAAATGTTTTATTCACCTTTAGAATGTTTGCGTTTGCATCAGTGATCATAATGCCTGCCTGCCCTTCAAAGGCGATGGCGGCAATACGAAGTTGGGCTTCACTTCGTGCGTAATTTGCAATTTGTATTTTAAGCGGGCGGAATGCAAATAAATAGATGGCAGGAAAAACTAATATTGAAAGTAATGTTGCATCTAACAATGATTCTTGCCATTTCAAAAGCGGAGGTAACATATCAATTAACAACATTACCAGTGTTTCGCTAATGAAAATGGAAGTTGTCAAGGTCAGCAACAAATACTTAATAGAATTAGATTTGTTCATTGACACTTATGTGGAACCCTTTTCATCAAGGGTAAAATGTCAGATTGGTTTATGTAGGTAGGGAAATTGGTTGGAATCACAAAATTATGATTATCCATGTGTCGCTGTCTTTTTTCATAATGCGTCCTGGAGAAAAATTCATTGTTTTTGCTCTCTTATAAAATACATTGTATGGGATATATATGTTATTCGCAATATTTGACAATCCCTTTTGATATTTGTCGCCTTAATTGGCAGGGGAGCATTGAAAAAACTGTAGCTTGATATAAATAACGCTAAATTTCTGGATACATACGGTGCGAGTGGATTTGCAGGATTTATTTGTAATGACTTTCTTCTAAACACTTAAATATGTGACCAGAGAGAAATGGATTTTAAATATTGCAGATATAAGAAAGCCGATGTAGGAAACCACATCGGCTTTGTCCGCATATTTTTATTATTGTATTGGACTGCTGCATATTGAATGCAGTATTAATTGTACTGTCATTTATTATTATTATTTACCCCAAGAGTGTAATTTATTTTCTACACCTTTGGAGTTTTCCCCTCTCCACTTTTACTCACGTCAAATGCTACCTGAGGAATTATTGTTATTGTTAGTCTTCAGTGTTTGCTTCTTGATCAGCGAGTGGTGTGCATTCTATAGAAGTAAAAGTGTCTTGTCCAGAGAAAGCTGCGACAAATTGCCGCACCTCGCCTCCATGTTTTTTTTCTGGTGTTCTGTTTGTTTTTGGTAATTATTATCAGGTTGATTTATCGAATAAAAAATGATTTTAAATTGAGTCGTATATCCCGTAAATTCCATATCCTACAATAAAGCATCCAATCTTTACTTTATGGACTGGGTTCTGGTTTTCTGATATGTATTTCATTTACAAGCCAGTTGTTCAGTAAATATAACCTGCATTTATCTTAACTTTCCAGGTCTTTCTTACAAATATTACAGTTTAAGTCCTTTAATAGCTGGAAGTGCCTTAATGTGTGTTTCAAAAATATTACACTTGCCGGCCCATATAATCAGGAATTTGGAAATATGTGTATTAAAAATATTACACATTTGATCATTTGTCGTATTGAAATCGATGGGTTGTTTTTAATAAAGCCATATATATCAACATTATACTTTAATGGCATAATATATGCTTATTGTTCTTATAGATGTAATAGTGAATAGCTTTTTAAAAGAAAATATACGCAGGGAGCTTGGATATTTGTCTACATAGACAATGTAATCTTACTTCAAATGAAAAAAAATGTTAAATGAGATAATGACTCCGACACTAATTAATTGGACACTGAATACTATTAATCCACATGAAGACAGTTTCATGCCGCCCTATGATATCCAAGAGGCTATTGAACGATTAGAGGTACTACCCAATTTATCAGGTGTTGGAGTGAGTATTTTGAAATTGGCAAATGATCCATCAGCAGATGCCGATAGATTAGCTGAAATTATTGAATTGGATGTTGTATTAACGGCACAAATAATTCGTTTGGCCAGATCGCCCGTTTATGGTTTCTCGGGAGCGCATCTTAGTGTTCGAGAATCGATTGGTGAAGTTCTGGGTTTTGATTTTGCGTGTAATTTAGCGCTTGGTTTGTCTGCATTTTTACCATTAAAGGGACCTAAAGAGGGGGCAATTGGCACGCGTCTATATTGGATTCAGGCTATTGCAAGTATGCAACTTATGCAGTTATTGAATAAGCAATTAGCGACATCAAAAAGATTTCAGGATACTCATTTAATACAGTCAGGATTGCTGCGCAATATTGGGCTACCAATATTGTCAGATCAATTTCCAATAGAATTCGGCCATTTAAATGACCTGATAATTGCAAATCCAAATGTGTCAATTATAGAACTGGAAAGATTTGCATTAGGTGTTGACCATAACATCCTTGGTGGAAGGCTAATGGATTCTTGGAACATGCCAAAACCTATTATTGATGTTGTGTATAACCATCATAATCCTCATTATCGTGGTGAAAACTATAAGCTTAATTTACTTACGTATTTAAGTGATTGTTTGCTTGGTAAGCTTGGAATTGGCGATCTGGCACAAAAACAATCCTATTCAGCTCAGCTATTAGACGACTTAGGTTTGTCTGTTGAGGCAATTGAGGAGTCGATTGATAGGCTTTATGACAATCTGGAGAATATTATTCTGACAGCAGAAATGATCACGGGATAATCAATCCCATAAACCTCAGCTAATTTCATTAACCGCATAGGCATGAAGTAAGGTTCAGTTTATAGCTTTACGGATAATCACAAATTTCATTTACAAAGATTTCATGATTAGCAGGACGCCGGATGCAAACAAAAATATGGCAAATATCTTGGTGTATTTTTCATTATTAATGCCGGTATAAAGCATTTCCTCAGTTAATAAAAACGTCAGCACGGCGATTTGGATAAAGCTTATTTTGTCTGAAACTGATACAGTAAACTCACTGCCAATAAATAATAGCGTCGCCAACTGGCAAGAAGCAACCGTCGCATAGCTCGCGGCAGCAGTGACACGCGTTCTGTTTTTTGAATAGTGTTTGCTATAAATTATCATAGTTAACATTGAGCCACCTAAATTGCTCATGCCATGAACCAGACCCATCGCCATCAGGTAAAGTCTTTCATATTTAACTATTGTCTGAAATGTCCTATCAATAACTATTGAGAAATTTTTTAATGCCACAAAAATCAGCAACATCCCAATCACTAGACTGATATTGATTTTAACTGTAGCAACCAGTAATAAAAAAATCACCACCAAAGGAATGCTATAAATCAGTACGTTTTTATAAAATCCAGTATCTATATCTTCATAGTGCCTTAATACTTGTAACGCGCTAATAGCAATTGAAACCGGCAGTAATACACCTAATGCATCGACAAATTCATAACCAAGTAAAAGCAGCAGCGGCGTACCAAATAGCAAGACGCCTACCCCAAAAACAGACTGAATTATGGAGGTTGAAACAACTGTAAGTAAAATGTCAATTGGCATTATATTCCCTTGGAAATTATTTAAATTTTTGTAACTCATTATAGCCGAGCATTCAAGCAAGTTTCTTTATGATTTCATCATTGGTAAACGGCTTTCAATATTTGCCACGAATTAGGGTTGTGTTTTCCAGTTAAAAATAGTGTGTGAATATTATCAAGATGATTTAGTCAAGCGCCACTGGGTTTCTGCATCGGTTTGGTGTTCGATACACCCTGGGCCATTTGCGGCTTGTCGCAACTGTCCACTTTTGGTTATGAATCAGACAATCTAAATTAAATGTCTTTTGTATATTGGCTTGTTAAAGCCAAGAGTTCTGTTAAATTAAAAATCATTTACGGGAATACATAGATGTTTTTACTTATACCGACTAAGATACAGTTATTTTAAGTAGTTGAATATTTAATTGAACTACTCCGTTATATTCAAGTAAGCAATATGAAACTCCAGAGACTAAATGCGTTGCGTACGATTTTAGCCATGTTGCTCCATTTCTTGTATTCTTCGTGCTGTTGATATTTTGGTCTGTCCTTTAACCGCTATGTCTGCGCTAAAACATAAACATTTATTTATGGCTTGTATCTATTTCTTCTTGAGTAACTAATGGCAAAACATTCGATCGAGAAAACTCGTCGTCAATACAACCGATGGGTTGCGACTGAAACCATTGAAGATTATGCACTTCGTTACTCCCCTGCCAGCTTTCGAAAATGGTCGCCACTACTCATTGCCAATACGGCCCTTGGAAGCATCTCATTTTTAGCGCTAGAGGCAATTGGGGCCAGTCTATTACTGAGCTATGGCTACACCAATGCGGTGTGGGCCATTCTTTTTGCATCGATTGTCATATTTGGTGCTGGCTTACCCATTTCATACTATGCTGCACGTTATAACATTGACATCGACTTATTAACCCGTAGTGCGGGATTTGGTTACGTAGGTTCAACAATCACCTCGTTAATTTATGCGTCATTCTGTTTTATCTTTTTTGCCTTAGAAGCAGCCATTATGGCTCAGGCACTGGATTTGTATTTTGAGCTGCCTTTATATCTGGGCTATATTTTATGCTCGCTGATCATTATTCCTATTGTTTTCTATGGCATCACCGCCATCAATCGCTTGCATTTATGGACTCAGCCTGTCTGGTTGATATTGATGTTGCTGCCATTTTACATTCTCTACACACAAGCACCGCATACCATAGAGGCTTTAAGTCAGTTCAGCGGCCAGGTTTCAGGCGGCAGTGAGTTTGATCCCTATTATTTTGGTATCGCTACCGGAATTTCATTTTCATTGATCGCTCAAATTGGCGAGCAGGTTGATTATCTTCGTTTCATGCCGGATAAGCACAAAGATAATCGCTTAAGCTGGTGGATTTCGATGTTGGC
>CAILCX010000094.1 GCA_903832775.1 uncultured Methylobacter sp.
AAAAGAGCCTTCATTTCGCCATAAGACATTGATTTCATTGGTGCCCCGAAGCGGATTCGAACCACTGGCCTGTCCCTTAGGAGGGGACCGCTCTATCCTGCTGAGCTATCGGGGCAATTAATGATCGAGTCTAGCATAAATGCATCTTAAAATCATCTACGTAGAGAATCGCCATGGACAGATGTTAGTGCTGGAGAAGAAACGCGGAAAAATGAGGCGCATAGATGATGGAATAAGACCGAGTATTGCTATAACAAAAAAGGGCCTTAATCGGCCCTTTTTTGTTATAGCAAACGGATGTCAGAATGGATGTTCGTTCTCACGCCATATGTCCGTAACGTCAAAATCATCAAACGAGTCGATACCACGCTCTTCGCGCATCAGTTCCATGATCGGTAACTGGTATTGCAGTAAAATTGGATTCCGCAAGTCTTCAAGCAACTTGACGACCGCCAAAGCCTGCTCAGGCGTCCAGTTGCTATCAATCAAAAAACCCAGTCCTATTGTTAAGCAGGACAATGGGATGGACACCTTCCACCTATCGGCCCAGAGTGTGTCAAAACGCAAGCCAGATTAAAAGCCGTAAAAATATTACTTAATTACTTGAAATATAAGGTAAATTTATAAAATAAATGGTAAAATAGAGCCCTAATTAAACGAGGACTTCAAATGAAGCGTTTTATACAAAACGAGCATCGGACACAAAACACCTTATTTCCAGAAACCTTGGATGACTACGTTACCGAGTGCAATCCAGTCCGGGTAGTCGAAGTCTTTGTTGAAGGGCTTGATCTTGGAACGCTGGTTTTTGAAGGCGTTAAACCCGAGGCCACAGGTCGCGCAGCCTATCACCCCCTCAACCCTTCTGAAAATTTATATCTATGGTTACCTGAACCGCATTCAATCTACCCGACGCCTTGAGCTGGAATCCAACGTAATGTTGAGTTAATGTGGCTGACTTTCGATTGACGCCCGATTTCAAAACGATTGCGCGATTTCGTAAAGACAATGGTAAAGCGATTCGTAGCGTATGCCGCCATTTTGTTGAACTGTGCCGGCAACTTGATTTATTTTCCCAGGCGATCGTCGCTATTGACGGCAGTAAGTTCAAAGCGGTTAACAATCGAGATAAGAATTTCACCAGTGCCAAAATGGAACGCCGCAAGCAGCAACTTGAGGACAGTATCGATCGATACCTTGCTGCACTTGATTCAGCAGACCAGGAAGAGCATGCCGTAGCAGAAACCCAGGCAATAAAATTGACAGAGAAAATCGCTGCCTTGAAACAGCGTATGGCAGAACTTAAAGAACTTGATGTAAAAATGCAAGCCGCGCCGGATAAACAATTATCGCTGACTGATCCTGATGCACGTTCGATGAAGACAAGAGGTACCGGCATTGTCGGCTACAACGTGCAAACCGCCGTTGACACCAAACACCATCTGATTGTGGCGCAAGAGGTCACGAATGCGGGAACTGATCGAGACCAACTATCATCTATGGCTAAACAAGCACGCACTGCAATGGGTATCCAAGACATTACAGCCATAGCCGATCGGGTTTATTACAAAGGCGAAGAAATCCTAGCCTGTCATGAAGCGGGCATTACAGCACTCGTCCCCAAATCACTTACGTCAAACAATAAAGCTAAAGGACTCTACGACAAGAGTAAATTCATTTATATGGCAGATAAAGATGAATATCGTTGCCCTGCGGGACAGTCGTTAAGCAAACGTTACACCTCGATCGAACAAGGAAAAACGCTCTACACCTACTGGAATTCTGGTTGTCGAGTTTGTGCGTTGAAAGATCAATGTACACCAGATACAGAACGCCGCTTCAGACGCTGGGAACATGAAGCCGTACTTGATGCCATGCAAGTACGCCTTAATAACATGCCGGAAGCCATGCTGATTAGTAAGCAAACGGTTGAGCTGATGATTACCTTATTGACCACTGCAATGACAGCATGGAAAGAGGGCTAGCCGCAGAACGCCACCCTGCTTGGAAACGATCATGCTCCGAAATGAGTGATATCGACTTCCTTCGTCTCGGACTCTTGCGCTGCATTAGCGCGGTTGACATTGGTCGTTATTTTTTACAGACAACTGAAGAAATTGATGGTGAACTGCTGCCGCACTCGACCTACTTTAAAGCACTTAAGTCCTCAAGACGTGCCAGCATGGTTGAGGCCATCGAACGGCAAAGCTATAAAATCCACGGTGAGCATTTAGCCGCCCAT
>CAILCX010000095.1 GCA_903832775.1 uncultured Methylobacter sp.
AAATGCTTTAACTTCTCCACCCTGAAGTTCTGCCATAACTTTTGTTAATGCAGCCGTTAAAGTTGTTTTACCGTGATCCACGTGACCGATTGTGCCGACGTTGACGTGTGGCTTGCTACGTGAGAATTTTTCTTTGGCCATGAGTTAATACCTTTAAATTACATTCAATTTTATGAAGATTTTTTAATAATCGCTTCTGCTATATTTGCAGGTGCTTCATTATATTTTTCAAACTGCATACTGTATGTAGCACGCCCCTGTGTCGCAGATCTTAAATCAGTTGCGTAACCGAACATTTCTGCTAATGGCACTTCACAACTAACTGTTTTACCAGAGGGTGTATCATCCATTCCATGTATTATTCCTCGGCGCCTATTCAAATCACCGACAACATCCCCCATATATTCCTCAGGAGTTGAAATCTCTACTTTCATTATAGGCTCAAGCAATACAGGACTTGCTTTTCTTGCTCCTTCCCTGAAACACATAGATCCAGCAATTTTAAAAGCAATTTCACTAGAATCTACTTCATGGTAAGAACCGTCGAATAATGAAACCTTCACATCCAATACTGGATAGCCAGCTAGAATACCACTCTTCAACTGCTCTTGGATACCTTTATCTACTGCTGGTATAAATTCTTTTGGTACGACACCACCAACCACTTCATTTACAAACAGATAACCAGCACCAGTTTTTTGTGGCTCAATTCGCAGACATACGTGACCGTATTGCCCTCGACCACCTGTTTGCCTAATAAATTTACTTTCGTGCTCTACCGACTTAAGAATGGTCTCTCTATAAGCAACTTGCGGAGCACCAACACTTGCAGAAACATTAAATTCCCTTTTCATGCGATCAACTATAATTTCCAGATGCAACTCACCCATTCCCGAAATTATAATTTGTCCAGACTCATCGTCCGAATGCACCCTAAATGACGGATCTTCTTGAGATAACTTTGCAAGCGCCAAAGACATTTTATCTTGATCGCCTTTCGTTTTAGCCTCGACAGCTACGGAAATAACTGGATCTGGAAAATCCATCCGCTCAAGCACAATTACATTATTAAGATCACAAAGCGTATCGCCAGTTGTTGCATCCTTCATTCCAATTGCCGCGGCAATATCACCAGCAAAAACTTTTTTTACTTCTTCACGACTATTAGCATGCATTTGAACAATACGGCCAATTCGCTCTTTTCTCTTTTTTACAGAGTTATAAATCACATCTCCTGAATTCAAGACACCTGAATAAACCCTAAAAAAAGCCAAATTACCAACAAATGGATCAGAAGCAATTTTAAATGCTAACGCGGAAAATGGCTCATCATCACTCGCCATCCTAACAGCTTTTGTATTCTCATCATCTAGAACCCCTTCAATTGCCTTAACATCAATTGGAGCGGGCAGAAACTGAACAATTCCATCTAACAAAGCCTGAACACCTTTATTTTTAAAAGCAGAACCACAATAAGCAGGAACTATCTTATTTTCTAGCGTTAATTTTCTAATTCCAAAAATAATTTCATCATTGGTGAGACTTATTTCACTTAGATATTTATCTAACAAATACTCACTTGCTTCAGCAGCAACTTCAACCAAGCTCTCTCTCCACAAGAAAGACACCCCCTGAAGCTCTATTGGTATATCTTTTTCTTCAAATGTCATGCCCATATTGGAAGGTTCCCAATATATGGCTTTCATTTTGATTAAATCTATTACACCTTCAAATGAATCTTCAAGACCAATAGGTAGTTGCACTGGAACTGCTTTAGATCCTAATCTGGATTTTATTTGATCAATCACCCTAAAGTAATCCGCACCAGAACGATCCATTTTATTTATGAAGACTAAGCGAGGAACTTTATACTTATCTGCCTGACGCCATACGGTTTCTGACTGCGACTCAACCCCCCCCACCGCGCAAAAAATTACGCAAGCACCGTCAAGGACTCTTAATGAACGCTCAACTTCAATTGTAAAATCTACGTGACCAGGTGTATCAATTATATTTATCCGATGCGGCTCAAACTGATTTTCCATCCCCCGCCAAAAACAAGTTGTTGCTGCAGAAGTTATTGTTATACCACGCTCCTGCTCTTGCTCCATCCAATCCATTGTTGCAGCACCATCATGCACTTCACCAATCTTATGAGACACTCCTGTGTAGTACAAAATTCTTTCAGTTGTAGTGGTCTTACCTGCATCAATATGTGCCATAATACCGATATTTCGATAATATTTTATTGGTGTCTTACGAGCCACGATAATAATATCTTCTGATTACTTCAGCTTACCAACGGTAATGAGAAAAAGCTTTATTAGCCTCAGCCATTCTATGAGTATCTTCACGTTTTTTTGCCGCAGATCCTCTGCTTTCAAATGCATCCATTAATTCACCGGCTAATTTAGCTGGCATATTCCTTTCATTTCTTTTTCGTGAAGCATCTATCAACCAACGCATTGCGAGAGCCATACGCCTAGAAGGCCTTACTTCAACAGGCACTTGATAAGTTGCACCACCTACTCGACGGGATTTTACCTCTACTCTTGGCTGTACGTTTTCAAGAGCCTTAGATAAAACCTCTAAAGGCTCACTATGACCTTTACTTCCAATTACATCTAAAGCACCATAAACAATGCCTTCTGCAATTGATTTTTTACCACTTTCCATGATCATATTCATGAATTTAGTAAGCATAATACTACCAAATCTTGGATCTGGTATTATTTCTCTTTTTGTAGCAACTCTTCTTCTAGACATTTATCTCACCAACTAACGTTTAGCCTTTAGGCCGTTTTGTTCCATATTTAGAGCGACCACATTTTCTGTTAGTCACACCTGATGCATCAAGACTACCACGAACAACGTGATACCTCACACCTGGCAAATCCTTTACACGACCACCTCTAATCAAAACCACCGAATGCTCTTGAAGATTATGACCTTCACCACCAATATAACTACTCACCTCTGCACCATTTGTAAGCCTAACTCTCGCAACCTTTCTAAGAGCAGAATTCGGTTTTTTTGGCGTTGTAGTATATACACGAGTACAAACACCCCTGCGTTGAGGACACGCTTCTAATGCAGGAACATTACTTTTTTCTATTTTTTTAGCACGAGGCTTACGAACCAATTGGTTGATCGTGGCCATAAATTTATTTACTCCGATATACAATATAATTGTCAGATAATAATTAGCAAGTTTGCACATTTATGCAAACCAACAACAAATATAAACCCGACCCAACACGTTAGTTCATTTGAGCAGAGTATAATACTTGCTTGCGCATGCTGGGTCAAGGCAAAATTTACAAATCTAATTTACAAAATCATTTAAATATTTAAAGCTTGTTTCAATGCTTCCTCCACATCACCTGAATCTACAGTGATCGGCATTTCACTCTCTATAGATTCTTGTTGAACATATCGGCTTTTTCTACCTTCATGATAAGCCAAGCCTGTTCCAGCAGGAATTAAACGTCCAACAATTACGTTTTCTTTAAGTCCTTGCAAACCATCACTTAATCCACGAACTGCCGCATCAGTCAACACACGAGTCGTCTCCTGAAAAGATGCAGCCGAAATAAATGATTCGGTTGCTAAAGATGCTTTGGTAATGCCAAGCAATACAGAATTGTAACTTGCAGGGATTTTTCCTTCAACTTCCATCCTGTCGTTTTCTTCCCTCATCGCAGCACGCTCAACCTGATCACCTTTAAGGAATCCTGTGTCACCAGATGCAGTAATCTCAACCTTTCTTAACATTTGTCGAATTATTGCTTCGATATGTTTATCGTTAATTTTTACACCCTGCAATCGATAAACATCCTGTATTTCTTTCACTAAATAATTTGCTAACTCTTCTATGCCCCTTAACCTCAGAATGTCATGTGGCGTCAACTCACCCTCTGCAATCGTCTCACCTTTTTCCACATACTCGCCCTCAAAGACAGTAATATGCCGCCATTTTGGTATAAGGGTTTCAACCTGCTCGCCCGATGAATCCGTGATTATAACACGCTGTTTTCCTTTAGTTTCCTTACCAAAAGAAATTGTACCACTGGTCTCTGCAAGTATCGCAGGATCTTTGGTCTTACGGGCTTCAAATAAATCAGCAACACGTGGTAAACCACCAGTAATATCTCTGGTTTTACTTGATTCTTGAGGAATCCTAGCCAAGACATCACCGACCTTAACTTCTTCACCATCCTTAATACCAGCAATCGCACCAGCTGGAAGAAAATACTGCGCAGGTATCTCGGTGCCGGGCAAATAAATGGCATTTCCATCGTTATCAAAAAGCTTTACGATTGGACGCAATTCTTTACCTGCACTTCCTCTTTGCTTTGGATCAGTTACAACCAATGAACTTAAGCCAGTAACCTCATCTGATTGTTTTTGGACCGTTACACCATCAACAAAATCAATTAGCTCTACAATACCATCAACTTCTGTTACTACAGGATGAGTATGAGGATCCCAATTAACAATAATATCACCGGCATTTATTCTCGAGCCTTCCTGTACTGTCAGAATCGCACCATATGGAATTTTGTAACGCTCTTTTTCACGCCCATAATCATCTACTACACCAACTTCACCTGACCTAGAAACAGCCACCAGATTACCTTCTCGATTAATAACCGACTTAAGATTATTCAACCTGACTGTACCGGATGATTTAACTTGTACATTACTAATAGCGGCTGATCTTGATGCGGCACCACCAATATGGAAAGTACGCATCGTTAACTGAGTACCAGGCTCTCCAATTGATTGTGCAGCAATAACACCTACAGCCTCACCAATATTCACCAAGTGACCACGCCCTAAATCTCGCCCATAACAAGCAGCACAAACACCATGTCGATTTTCGCAAGTAATAATAGAACGAACAAGTACCTGGTCAATGCTATGAGCCTCTAATACAGATACCCAGTGCTCATTTAATAAAGTCCCTCTTGGTGCAACTATAATTTCTCCGGCAGGATCCATTATGTCATTAACAGATACTCGCCCCAATACTCTTTCTGACAATGGCTCAACCACATCACCACCTTCGATGATAGGAGTCATTATTAAGCCATTGGTAGTTCCACAGTCATTTCCATTTATTACTAGATCTTGTGCAACGTCGACCAATCTGCGCGTTAAATAACCAGAATTTGCAGTTTTTAAAGCCGTATCAGCCAAACCTTTTCGAGCACCATGTGTAGAAATAAAGTACTGCAATACATCAAGTCCTTCGCGAAAGTTTGCAGTAATGGGAGTCTCAATAATTGACCCATCAGGTTTCGCCATCAAACCACGCATACCCGCTAACTGTCGAATCTGTGCCGCCGAACCCCTAGCTCCTGATTCTGCCATCATAAAGATTGAGTTAAATGACTTTTGTTTGACAGTATTTCCTTGGGCATCAATAACTGACTCTTCACCCAAGCCATCCATCATTACTTTTGCTATTTGATCATTAGCATGCGACCAAATATCGACTACTTTATTATATCTTTCACCATCAGTTACCAAACCAGATGCATATTGAGCTTGTATTTCGTTAACTTCTGCATCGGATGCGCGAATAATATCGACCTTTTTCGCAGGAATGACCATATCCTCAATTCCGAATGAAACACCAGAAATTGTTGCATACCTAAACCCAAGGTACATCAATTGATCAGCCAAAATTACAGTATCTTTATTGCCCAAATATCGATAACTGTAATTAATTAATCGAGATATATTCTTTTTTGTCATATCGCAATTAACCAATTCATAAGGCATTCTATCTGGAACAACCTCCCAAATCAGCGCACGGCCAACAGTAGTTTCAACTCTATGAGTCTTATCAACTGCTTCACCTTGTTCATTAACAACTTTTTCGGTTATTCTCAACTGAATCTTGGATTGCAGTTCGACAGATTTACATTGCAAGGCTTTATGTATCTCACCAACACTTACAAATATACTCCCGTCACCTTTCGCGTTAATTTTTTCACGACTTATATAATAGAGACCCAATACAACATCTTGTGATGGATTGATAACAGGCTCACCATTTGCAGGTGACAAAATATTATTAGTTGCCATCATCAACGTTCTGGCTTCAATTTGAGCTTCAATTGACAACGGGATATGCACAGCCATTTGATCGCCGTCAAAGTCAGCATTAAATGCACTACAAACCAATGGATGCAATTGAATTGCTTTACCTTCAATTAATGTCGGCTCGAATGCTTGTATCCCTAGTCGATGCAAAGTAGGCGCACGATTTAACAAAATAGGATGCTCACGGATAACTTCCTCAAGAATATCCCATACTTCAGCGCCTTCACGCTCAACCATCTTTTTTGCAGCTTTTATAGTTGTTGCTAAACCGCGGAATTGTAACTTGCTAAATATAAACGGCTTGAACAGCTCCAAAGCCATTTTTTTCGGCAGTCCGCATTGATGCAATCTTAACGTTGGCCCAACCACAATTACTGATCGGCCAGAGTAATCTACTCGTTTTCCTAATAAATTTTGCCTAAATCGCCCTTGCTTACCTTTAATCATGTCCGCTAAAGATTTTAAAGGCCTTCTATTTGTACCCGTAATCGCACGACCTCGCCGCCCGTTGTCTAGCAATGCGTCAACAGATTCTTGAAGCATCCTTTTTTCATTACGTACAATAATGTCAGGAGCATTCAAATCTAATAAACGATTCAAACGGTTATTTCTATTAATAACCCTACGATACAAATCATTTAAATCAGAAGTGGCAAAACGTCCACCATCAAGTGGAACTAAAGGACGCAATTCTGGAGGCAATACTGGTAATACTTTTAAGATCATCCATTCAGGACGATTTTTTGAACTTAACAACGCATCCATTACTTTGAGGCGTTTTGAATATTTTTTAATCTTTGTTTCTGAATTTGTTGAATTTATTTCTTCACGCAATATTTCAACTTGCTCTTTTAAATCAATTGATTTAAGCAAATCATAAATTGCCTCGGCACCCATTTTTGCAATGAAATCGTCACCATGCAATTCTACAGCGTCAAGATAATCATCATCTGTAAGTAACTGCCCCTTATCCAAGGGAGTCATGCCAGGATCTAAAACAACAAATGATTCAAAATACAAAACTCGTTCAATTTCGCGCAATGTCATATCCAATAACAATGCGATTCTAGATGGCAGTGACTTTAAAAACCAAATATGAGCTACAGGACTTGCTAAATCAATATGTCCCATTCTTTCACGTCTGACTTTGGACAGAGTTACTTCAACTCCACACTTTTCACAGATAACGCCACGATGTTTTAATCTTTTATATTTACCGCAAAGGCACTCGTAATCGCTTACAGGGCCAAAAATTTTTGCACAAAATAATCCGTCACGCTCAGGTTTGAAAGTGCGGTAATTTATTGTTTCCGGTTTTTTTACTTCACCATATGACCATGAGCGAATCATATCTGGCGATGCCAAACCTATGCTAATCCCATCAAAATCGTCGGCACGACCTTGACGCTTTAAGAAATTCATTAGATCTTTCAAGAGCTTGTCCTCTTTAATTACTTACTGGCTGCACCAGAATCGGCCATTTATTGGACCAAATGCACTTAACATCCAGCCCAATAAATAGCATTGTTTATCAGATAACGCTACGCTAACCCGGTAGACTCACTACTCACGCTGTAATTCAATGTTGACAGCCAATGAACGGATTTCTTTGATCAACACATTAAATGACTCTGGCATACCAGCTTCCATTTTATGATCTCCATCAACAATGTTCTTATACATTCGCGTTCTTCCAGTAACATCGTCAGATTTAACTGTTAACATTTCTTGTAAAGTATAAGCTGCACCATAAGCTTCAAGAGCCCAGACTTCCATTTCCCCAAAACGTTGGCCACCAAACTGTGCTTTACCACCCAATGGCTGCTGTGTAACCAAACTGTAAGGCCCTGTAGAACGCGCATGCATCTTATCATCAACCAAATGGTTTAACTTTAGCATATACATATAACCAACAGTCACCTCACGCTCAAAAGGTTCACCAGTTAATCCGTCATAAAGCGTAACTTGTCCATGCTCAGGTAAATCAGCAAGTTTTAACATCGTGCGAATTTCATCTTCGCTTGCACCGTCAAATACAGGAGTAGCCATTGGAACGCCACTTACAAGATTAGCAGCCATTTCCAAAATCTCCTGATCTGAAAATGAATCCAAATCTTCTTTTCGACCGCTACTATTATAGATTTTATCCAGATATTCTCTAATCGCAGTTACTTTTGCCTTTTCCTGATCATACTGAGCCTCAAGCATTTTACCAATTTTTATTCCTAACCCTTTTGCAGCCCAACCAAGATGTGTTTCAAGCACCTGTCCGACGTTCATTCGAGATGGAACACCTAATGGATTCAGGACTATATCAACCGGATTTCCATCAGCTGTATATGGCATATCTTCGATGGGCCTAATCATCGAAATAACCCCTTTATTTCCATGACGTCCAGCCATTTTATCACCTGGCTGTATCCGTCTTTTAACTGCTAGGTATACCTTAACCATTTTCAGCACTCCAGGAGCTAAATCATCCCCCATAGTGATTTTTTTGCGCTTAACTTCAAATTTGGCATCAAAATCTTTGCGTTGTTGGTCAACCTGACTCATTACCGATTCTAATTGAAGATTTATAGCCTCTTCTTTCATTCGAATTTTTAGCCATTCAGAGTGCTTTAAACCATTTAGATAGGCTTGTGTAATTTCAGTCCCAGCTTTTAATTGCGCAGGACCTGACTGAGCAACCTTACCAATTAATAACCTTGCAACACGTGCAAAAATATCTTCTTCAAGAATTTTTAACTGATCATCAAGATCTTTTCTATATCCTTTGATCTCTTCTTCTTCGATATCTAATGCTCTTTTATCTTTCTTGACACCATCACGTGTAAATACCTGGACATCAATAACCGTTCCTTCAATACTGCCGGGCACACGTAAAGAGGTATCCTTAACATCTGCGGCTTTCTCGCCAAAAATTGCTCTTAACAATTTTTCTTCAGGCGTTAATTGTGTTTCACCTTTTGGTGTTACTTTACCTACTAATATATCACCGCCTTTTACTTCAGCACCAACATATACGATACCAGACTCATCCAATTTGGATAATGCCTCTTCACTTACGTTAGGTATATCTGCTGTTATTTCTTCAGGACTATGTTTAGTATCTCGAGCAACACATGTTTTCTCTTCTATATGAATGGTTGTGAAGCGATCTTCTTTAACAACTCGCTCAGACACCAAAATAGAATCTTCGAAGTTGTATCCATTCCATGGCATAAAAGCAACCAACATATTTTGCCCTAAGGCCAATTCACCGATATCGGTTGATGGACCATCGGCCATTATGTCACCAGCACTTACAATGTCTCCTGGCTTAACTAATGGCTTTTGATTGATGCAAGTATTCTGATTGGAACGTGTGTACTTAATTAGATTGTAAATATCTACACCCGGAGTACCCGTTTCAGTCTCTGTGTCATTTACACGCACAACAATTCTTGCTGCGTCAACCGCTTCAATCTTGCCGCCACGTGCAGCAACAACAGTTACACCAGAGTCTTTGGCAACAGTCCTTTCCATTCCCGTACCTACTAGTGGCTTTTCTGCTCGTAGTGTTGGTACTGCTTGACGCTGCATGTTGGATCCCATCAAAGCACGGTTAGCATCATCATGTTCCAGGAAAGGAATAATTGAAGCTGCAACAGATACAATCTGCTTTGACGACACATCCATATACTGAACTGTGTCCGACATTGCCAATGTAAATTCATCTTTATGTCGACAGGAAACTAAACCATCTACCAGCTTTCCACTTTCGTCAACTGCAACGCTGGCTTGAGCAATAACAAACTCACCTTCTTCAATAGCCGACAAATAATCGACATGATCAGTGACTTTTCCATCAATTACCTTTCTATAAGGTGTTTCAAGAAAGCCATAATTATTTGTTCGTGCGTAAACTGATAATGAATTTATTAATCCAATATTTGGTCCTTCAGGAGTTTCAATTGGACACACTCGACCGTAATGGGTTGCATGAACATCTCGAACTTCAAAACCGGCACGTTCTCTGGCCAATCCACCAGGTCCTAATGCTGATACTCTTCGCTTGTGAGTAACCTGTGACAATGGATTGTTTTGATCCATAAACTGCGATAGTTGACTCGAACCAAAAAATTCTTTTACAGCTGCTGAAACCGGCTTAGCATTAATGATTTCTTGAGGCATCAAACCTTCTGAATCTGCTAGTGTTAAACGTTCTTTAACTGCTCTCTCAACTCTGACCAAACCAACACGAAATTGATTCTCTATCATTTCGCCAACCGACCGAACACGTCTATTACCTAAGTGATCGATATCATCAACATTGCCATTTCCATTACGTATATCAATTAGCTCTTTTAGCACATCGATAATGTCATCTTTTGTAAGCGTACCAGGACCTGTTGTTTCAATACGCCCTAAACGACGATTGAACTTCATCCGTCCAACAGTCGACAAATCGTATCTCTCATCAGTAAAGAATAGATTTTGAAATAAATTTTCTGCTGAATCTTTAGTCGGTGGCTCACCAGGACGCATCATCCTATAAATCTCAACTAATGCTTCAAGACTATTAGTCGTTGTATCTAGTCTCATTGCATTAGACATGTAAGGGCCCTTGTCCAAATCATTGACAAATAAGGTATTTATGTCAGTTACACCGCTTTCTATGCAACGATCCAGCATCGCTAATGTAATTTCATCATTAACATTTGCAATCAACTCACCAGTCGTAAGGTCTACTAAATTGTGTCCTAAAATTTTACCTACCAAATATTCTTTGGGAACCTCCACCTCAGTTAATCCGGATTTATTCATTTCTCGGATATGTTTAGCCGTGATACGACGTCCCTCTTCAACCAATACATTTCCATTTTTGGCTTTAATATCAAATCCTGTTATTTCACCACGCATTCTGTCAGGAACAATATGAAATAGACATTTATCAGCGTCAATTTCAAATTTATTCATTTCATAGAAGATTTTGATAATTGATTCATTATCAAATCCCAATCCTCTAAGCAAAATTGTCGCCGGAATTTTTCTTCTACGATCTATTCGAACAAAGACACAATCCTTATGATCAAATTCGAAATCCAACCATGATCCACGATAAGGAATTACACGTGCGTTAAATAAAAGCTTACCAGATGAGTGAGTTTTACCTTTATCATGATCAAAGAAAACACCTGGAGATCGATGTAACTGGGACACAATTACTCGTTCAGTTCCATTAATTACAAACGTTCCATTGTCTGTCATTAAAGGCAATTCCCCCATGTATACTTCTTGTTCACGTATATCTTTAACTACTTTTGCATTTGCCGATGCTTCTTTATCATAAATTACTAAACGCACTAGTACTCTAAGCGGAGCAGCATAAGTAGCACCTCTTTGTTGGCACTCTCTTACGTCAAAAACAGGATCACCCAATCTGTATTGCACATATTCCAGAACGGCATATCCGGAATGACTCTCAATTGGAAAAACACTAGAAAAAGCAGCATGCAAACCACTATCTTGTCGCTTTTCTATTGCCACACCTGATTGTAAAAAGCCCGCATATGAGTTAATCTGCGTTGCTAAAAGATAAGGAACCTCAAGTACTTCGGTTCCTTTCCCAAAATTATTTCGTATACGCTTTTTTTCTGTAAAAGAGTAGGACATTTCGCTTCCAAACCTTTTCGTCATTGATAATTTTCTACCGTGCAATTATTGCAAACAGTAAAAGGCCGGTGACAATATTGCCACCAGCCATATTTGACAGAGAAATTAATTTATTTCTCTGCGTTTGAGTCGAATTTATTTGACTTCGACAGTAGCGCCTGCATCAACAAGCTGCTTTTTAACTTCTTCTGCTTCTGCTTTTGAAACTGCTTCTTTCACTGTTGTTGGCACACCTTCAACGGCATCTTTAGCTTCTTTTAAGCCTAAACCAGTTATACTCCGAACAGCTTTAATAACTGAAACTTTATTTTCACCAAATGAAGTCATGATAACATCGAATTCAGTTTGCTCTTCAACTGCTACTGCCGCAGCAGCAGCTGGTGCAGCAGTAGCCACTGCTGCAGAAACCCCAAATTTTTCTTCCATTGCTGAAATCAAATCAACGATTTCCATTACGCTCATGTTTGAGACGGCTTCCAAGATGTCTTCTTGTGAAATTGCCATTTTGTATTCCTCTAAATAAATATTAAACTGTTAGTGCAAGTTGAAACATTCTTATTGAACGCTTTACTACGCCGCTTCTTTCTGGTCTCGGATTGCCGCCAATGTACGTACAAATTTCGCCGTTGGCGCTTTCATAACTGACATCAGCATTGCAATACCTTGATCTCTTGTTGGCAGACTCGCCAAACGCGCAAGTTCTGATGCTCCAAATGCTTGACCACCAATAGCAACTATTTTGGTAACTAATTTGTCGTGGGTCTTGGCAAAATCACTTATTAATCTTGCTGCAGAACCTGGATCTTCCATCGAAAATGCAATTAATAATGGACCAACCATTTCACTTTGCATACATTCAAATTCAGTCCCAACAACTGCTCGTTTTGCTAGTGTATTCTTAACTACTCGCAGATAAACACCTGTTTCTCTGGCAGTTTTACGCAACTCGGTTAACTCAGTTACAGTTAATCCTCTATATTCTGCAGCTATTGCAGAATGAGCTTTTGCGGCGAATACAGCAACTTCTTCTACGACAGCTTTTTTGCTATCTAAATTTAGTGCCACGGCTTACCTCCGGAATTTATCCCCAGAATTAATAAAAAGCATCCTATTTAGAACACCCCTTACGGTCCCTTTCCCCTATTTAGGTTCAAGCTTCCGTCTACGCAGGAAATTAAGTTTTACACACCTGCGGTCTTTGACGGTCACCGACTCGACCGGCAACCCAAAGTCTTTTAATTTTAACTTGCAATACTACCTTGATCCAACCATAAACCAGGCCCCATAGTCGATGATAAAGTAATCTTCTTTATGTAGACTCCTTTAGCCGCTGTTGGTTTAAGCTTTCTTAAGTCTGCAAGTAAAGCTTCTAGGTTACCCTGAATCGCATCAGCATCAAATGCTACTTTGCCTAGAGTACAATGTATGATTCCTGATTTATCAGTTCTGTAACGAACTTGACCAGATTTAGCATTTCTTACTGCTGTAGCAACATCTGCTGTAACAGTTCCAACTTTTGGATTCGGCATTAATCCACGTGGACCTAAAATTTGACCTAATTGACCGACAACTCTCATTGCATCTGGAGAGGCTATCACAACATCAAAATTCATTTCACCTTTCTTAACTAATTCGCCTAGGTCATCCATACCCACAATATCAGCACCCGCTTCTCTTGCCGCATCAGCATTAGGACCTTGTGTAAAAACAGCAACCCTTACTGTTTTACCAGTTCCATTTGGCAGAACGGTCGCTCCACGTACATTTTGGTCTGATTTTCTTGGATCAACCCCCATATTAACGCTTACATCAATTGCTTCAGAAAATTTCGTTGTGGCTAGCTCTTTTAACAAAGCTACCGCTTCTGTAACTGTATATTGCTTGGTTTTATCAACTTTTGCTTTGATAATTTTTGCTTTCTTTGACAACTTAGCCATTATAAACCCTCCACCTTGAGACCCATACTATATGCACTGCCTGCAATCGTTTTTACTGCAGCCTCAAGATTCGCTGCATTTAAATCTTCCATTTTTATTTTTGCAATTTCTTCTAATTGCTCCCTTGTAACAGTGCCTACTTTTTTAGTATTCGGGTTGCTACTTCCGCTTTTAATACCCGTTGCTTTTTTTAGCAAAATTGATGCAGGTGGAGTTTTAGTTATGAATGTAAAACTACGATCACTGTAAACTGTTATAACTACTGGCAAAGGCAAACCTTTTTCAGTATCTTGAGTTTTTGCATTAAATGCTTTGCAAAACTCCATTATGTTTACACCACGCTGACCTAATGCAGGACCTACTGGTGGACTGGGATTTGCTTCGCCAGCTTTAACCTGCAATTTTATATATGCGGTTATTTTTTTTGCCATTATTTTTACTCCAATATTATGGGTACAGACGCTTTACAGCTCCCCTATAAACAAAAAATCACTATCTTATTCAGATAGTGATTCTCAAAATTACTTTATAAAAGCTATTAGCTTTTCTCAACTTGACCAAATGCAAGTTCTACTGATGTCGACCGTCCAAATATGAGAACCGATATTTTTATTTTACTCTTCTCATAATTTACTTCTTCAACTACACCGTTAAAATCTTTAAACGGCCCATCAATAACTCTTATTACTTCACCCGCCTCAAACATTGTTTTTGGTCTTGGCTTATTAACTCCGTCTTCAACCCTATTTAGTATAGAAAGCGCTTCTTTTTCTGATATTGGCGCAGGACGATCCGATGTCCCACCTATAAAACCAAGAACTCTGGGCACATCTTTCACGAGATGCCATGTTTCATCAGTTAAATCCATTTGAACTAGTACATATCCAGGAAAAAACTTCCTTTCGCTTTTTCGCTGTTGACCCATTCTCATCTCAACGACTTCTTCCGTAGGAACTAGAATTTTACCAAAATATTGTTCTAGACCCTCCCTTGCAATTCTTTCTTCCAACGCTTGTTTTACTTTGTTTTCAAAGTTCGAATAGGCGTGAACAACATACCATCTTAATGCCATTCTCTAACCTCCTTGCCCTGTTAGCACTCGCACACCCCAAAACAGAAACATATCAAGTAACCACAAAACAAAACCAACCATTATTACCATTGCAAACACTAACAAAGTTGTACGTAAGGTCTCGTCTCTTGTTGGCCAGACTACTTTTCTTACTTCTTGCTTCGACTCCAGCACAAAACTCCACAGTACTTCACCAGTATCTGTCGTCAGCATCAAACCGACTACGGAAACTAAAACTATTAACAACCCAATTACTCGGTATAAAAGTCTAATCTCAGAAAAATAGTAAAATGCAGCAACACCAGCAACTACAAAAACAATTGAAAATACTTTCTTAACAACATCAATAACTGATGTAGAAGTTTCTACCTGTGTGTTCATTTTATATTGTGGATTTAATTGATTTTGAAATGCTTTGAATTAATCTGAATGGCAGGCCAGGAGGGTCTCGAACCCCCAACCCGCGGTTTTGGAGACCGCTATTCTACCAATTGAACTACTGACCTATTCAGACAAACCCTGCATAAACGATGATTCTATACCTAATAACTTTTTTATTCAAGTATCGATGCAACAACACCTGCACCTACTGTACGACCACCTTCACGAATTGCAAATCGCAACCCATCTTCCATAGCAATCGGTGAAATAAGCTTTACTTTTACTGAAATATTATCTCCAGGCATTACC
>CAILCX010000096.1 GCA_903832775.1 uncultured Methylobacter sp.
AACAGTTCACCTTGCTGCCGATAGTAAAGCTTAGTGTATGCCGGATAACGATCCGCATATTTGTAGCGGTCCAGATAATATTTAAACTCCTCATCATTACAGCGAATCAATTGCTCGGCATTATGTAACCAAGAACTTTTTAGCCAATGCTCGGAATCATTCTGACGCAATGCCCAATACATAATATCCAGACTTTGGTCAAGCACAGTGCCATTCTCAAGTTGCAGCACTGGCACAGTACCCTTAGGCGAAACAACCAGCATCGCTTCCGGTTTATCGCACAACTCAACCTCCCTCAATTCCACAATGACTCCGGCTATTGCAATAGCCAAACGTGCTCTCATTGCGTATGGGCAGCGCCGAAAGCTATAAAAAATGAGTCGGCATGGTTCAGGAGTTAAACCCACTATGTGTGTCAGATGTATTCAGTCGCTAACAAAAAATATTATTTTGAATTGCTGCTATCCGGTTCAACAATGACAGCAGTACCGTAGCATAATACTTCGGTAAGGCCAGCCATAAGGTCAGTAGCATCATAGCGCATTGAGATTATTGCGTTGGCTCCTTGTTTTTCTGCATGCTCGCACATTAGTTGATACGTATCAGATCGGGCTCGCTCACAAAGGCTGGTGTAGATTGTAATGTTTCCACCAAATAGTGATTGTAAGCCGCCGAAGAAGTTGCCAATGATTGAGCGAGAGCGAACGGTGATGCCGCGAACAACGCCAATATTCCGGACAATTTTGTACCCTGGTAAGGTAAGTGCGGTTGTAACCATTGATGCTTGCATATTTTTCCTGTTGGTGTCAGATAATTAAGTACGATTTTGATTGTATTATACAGAACTTAATTAGTCATATGTTTGGGGTAGCTTTAATTAAACTCCTAGTCTACCCCTCATTTATTTGTGATGGCAAAAGAAATCTGAGTACATAAAAACAGTCAAGAATTATTAAGTCACCGTTCAGGAAATTTATGTGAAAGTAGTTACAACTTAATAGCTTTCCAACGAATTTAACTTTTTGAGCGAGGATTTTTACCCATGAAAACAACAGTAATTATCGGCTTTATGATGATTTGTGCAAGCAGCACAGCAATGGCCCATGGCTACGATTATGCTGATGAAATGGCTTATAGAGAAATAGCTAACATTAACGCCCAGGAGCAGGCAGATGTCATGCATGAGCTTAGAGAAGGTGATTTTAGGGAAGCCCAACAAATCATGCAGTATGACGAAGCGCTTAAGGACCAAGTGCGCCAGCAGGAAGCAATGTATGATAGAGCTAGAGCTAGAGACTTCAACCGATTTAACTATGGTTATAGCAATTACCCTGGATGGTAAATTGAAGGTCAATAGCGCCCCATCGTTAAATTAAATTAAACGAAATTATTATCAATTCGGAGACACTTCATGATCTACAAACTATTTCTCTTGTTAACAGTGTTATTTGCGCCATTAGCTCATGCCATAGGTGAAGAGCAGCAAATTCAAGCGGTTAAAGCGATGATTACCCCGCAACAAATTAACCAGCTCATTCAGAAGTTTCAGCCGTCAATGAAACCTGAACAGCGTACGCAGCTCTCAAATATTGTTCAACAGCAGCTAGACAATTTGAGCCCTCAGGAAGTCTCACAACTCGCAAATACTAAAATGATTGATATGCCGGACTTGGTTAAAAAGCATATTAGCCAGATACCTCCTGAAGAAATGAAGCAGATAAAACAAACGCTGAAATTGCAGAAAAGTCCGCAACAATAAAAGTGAGCCGACTACCGCTAAAGGCATGCTGAACCTGATTTGTCGCCATTTATGAAACAAGAAAATCACCAGTGGATCGCCGAGTCCGCTTATTATAAGGCATTAGCAAGAGACTTTACGCCTATTCGCGATCAGGAGGACTGGCTGGAAGCAAAAAAAGACTATGAAGACCAAATACGGTTCAAGCAAAGAAATGGTTTGGTGTCGTTTGCATCCATAATGCCCCCCTTTTCTGAAGAGACCCCTTCATGCTGATTAACTGCGTAGCCTATCAGTAAGGAAAAAACTTAAAGATATTTCAATTGAGAAAATTAGTGATTATTTAACGGTACCTGGCTGCTTTGTCTGGGTTGCCTTGCAGGACGCAGAACTGGCTGAACTGGAAACAATGCGCGACGAATTTGATTTACATGCGCTTGCCGTTGAGGATGCTTGGCACAGTCATCAACGTCCAAAGATTGATGAGTATGGTGATTCGGTCTTTGCCGTCATGCAATTAGTGGAAATGGATGGCGATCAATTGCTAGTCGGCGAGGTGGATGTTTTCGTTGGCATTAACTAGGTGCTTTCAATGCGCAATCGCAGTCGCGAGGGCTTTCTCGGTGTGAGCGTACGTTGTGAGCGAGTTAAACCAAGGCGCAGGTTTCGTGCTCTATGCATTGATGGATGCTGTTGTTGATCGCTATTTCCCGGTACTTGATGCACTTGAAACTGAACCTGAAAATATTGAGGAGCATATTTTCGTCAAAGGTTCTGCACGTTCCAATATTGAACGGCTTTATGTACTCAAGCGCAAGGTAATGACGCTTAAACATGCAGTGGCACCGTTAATGGAAGATACCGGTAAATTGCATCGAGGACGTGTACCGAAAATCTGTACCAACACTCAGGAATATTTTCGCGATGATTATGATCATCTCAACCATATCAATAGCTCAATAGACACCATACGCGATACTATAGCTACAGCGATTCAGGTAAACCTGTCGATGGTGACAATAGAGGAAAGCGAGGTCACTAAAAGGCTCGCGGCTTGGGTTGGATTATTCGCGGTTGCTACAGCTTTTACTGCCAGTTCTCAAAGCTTCTCACTTATTGCACGTATTTTCGGATTTGACCACTGGTAACTCCCTGGAAATAAGGCCATAATTTTAACAGCTTATCAAGCCGCCGCTAGGTAAATAACACAAACAATCCTTTGTTTACAATGGAGAAAATATTGCAAACTTGAATTATCAAGGCACACTGTAGATAGTAGACTAAAACCCAATGGGACTTTGGTCGCGTTTAGTTAACACTCAGGATGATTAAATGACAGCAGCTAAACCCAAAGTCACTTGTTTCCATGATGGCGAATGCCCAATCTGCACTATTGAAATCAACGCGATGAAAAAACTTGATAAAGCGGGTAACGTTAATTGGGTCGATTTTACCCAGGACAAAACTGCCTTGGCAACAGCGGGCTTGACTTACAAACAGGCCATGGCGCGCATGTATGTTATCGACGAGCATCAACAGCTGCAATCCGGTGTGCTGGGTTTTTTACAGGTCTGGAAGCAACTGCCTTATTACCGGCGCATTGCTCCAATTATACAAAATGTACCGGGGCTGTTGCCGCTCATGGAATTTTGCTATCGTATTTTCGCCAGGTATCGTTTGCCGCTTACCGGAAAAGCTCAGCTGAAAGAAGAGTAACAATGAATCAAATAAACCCCAATAAGCTGCTACGTTCAAAATGGACAGCCGTTGCACCCAAGCAAAAAGAACGTCACTTTATGGTTACCAAACTGATTCGCGCAGAAAATGAAGATATTATTGCTTGCGAGTTGGAAGCGGTGATTAACAATCATCTTTACGAACTGGATTGGCAGGCGCTTAAAGATTCAAGTTGTTGGTTGATGGGTTGGCGGTAATGCTCATTACAAATGCTAAGCGCTACTATCGATGAATAATGGCCGCACTGCAACTTTTGCGCCTTTTTCAGCCCCTTTTAAATTAGGCATCGGCCTAAACTGAGATAGATAAATGAACCGAAATATTGGCAAAACAGACCGCCTTATGCGCCTCATACTGGCTATTCTCCTTTTGGCTTACGGCTATTGGCAAGGAAGCTGGATAGCGCTTGGTTTTTCACTTTTTACCTTTTATGAAGTATGGGCGGGATGGTGCGCCTTCTATCAACTGATAGGCAAGAATAGCTGCCCCTTGGCACGCAATAAATGACGATTTCCCACGTGTTCGACACCTATGCAAAAACAGCTAAAAACCAAAAATTGCATTTTAATGTAGTGTTGGATGAACAAGATCAGCAGCAAGCTATGCTCTATGCCAAACACTGGTTAGCAAGCAATGGCCTTGAAGATGCTGTGGTCACTCATGAGAACTGCTATTTCTACCACAGCCTTGAAGCTCCTGTAGACTTAAGAGCGGAGATTGACCGACAAGGTTATGCTCTTTATAAGATGGAAGGGTGTCCAAAATAATACCGAGTGTTTGGGTATTTATCATTACTCAATATCAATGTGTACTTCATTACGACGAAGAAACGGCAATGTCCAAGGTGGATCATAAGCGGCAGAGCGTGGTGGAGAAATGGCTTGGTAATGTTGTTGGCTTAACCAGTCTGTTAATTCTGCGGATTTTTCTTCAATACCCTGTTCAGACAGGCTACCGGTATAGCGAAGAGTGGCCACTTTTTTATCCGGAATTTCCTGAATTAAGACAGCAGAATCCAAAGGTACCGGTGCTGTTGATAGTGTATAGCCTTGCGGGAGCAAGAAAGTCATCACCCAAACTGCCCCTGATTTTTGCTGCATAACCGGTGCTGTCATGGCCAATTTTTCAGCTTGTTGCTGTTGAATAACCGGTGCGGTCATCGATATGGCTTGCTGCTTTTTGTTGTTACCAAAAATATATCCGGCGAGACGTTGAAAAGCCAGACCGCTAGCGTTTTTGTAATTCGCGTTAACTTCGGTTTGAGCCACGACCAGTGACGGATAGTGTCTGATTTGAATAGGCCCCTCTTCAGTAAGCACTTGATAACTTGGTTCGTCAGCGTTGCGTATGCCAACGATACTGAAAGCAGAGAGGCAAATGGTGGTTAAAACGGTTATTATTTTTTTCATGAGGTGCCCTGTGTTTTTTGGAATGGGGCGGTTGTGCCCACTGATATTGCATTCATTACTGATTTATAGCGGTCTAAAAAGACTTTATGCTGGCTATTTCCAGACAAAAGTCCCCTTGCTGTTTGTCCGCCAAAAGAAAACCAATCTGCCTTATTTTTTCCGGATCTAAAACCGGTGCATTGGGAATGAGTCTGCCTCTAAAGCTTGCGCAAAAACAATTGAAGGGCAATGCCAGCGTTTGCCAATTTTGAGCGTCGGTTGTAAATAAAGTACGGTAGGCTATCCCATCATATTGGTCATCCGTTTTTAACCTGAACTGATAGGTTCGGCCATCTCCTTTTACGTTAAGCATAATCCCGGAACAATCCTTAAGATGGTAGTCATCGCTAGGCCTTCGTATCGAAGCAAAACCGCCATTATTTTCAAGACAGAGTCGTCCACTAAAGATCCCTGTCGCTGTCGATGATAGTTGTAGTCCACTTTGTGAAATACCACCCATGACACCGTCATTGATGGCAATCCAGCGCTGGCTTTCGTCGACATCGGTAAAGTCAATTATCATAGGGTGTGGGTCCATAAAGCTTGTTTATTATTTTGGGGTTATACAGCCAATAATCAAGTCGAAGTCGATACTTAATAGAAGTCCAATCTCAATGCCCTTGTTTTGCTGGTTTATGCGCAAAGATAAAGATAAATGAAACGATTAACAAGAATAATACCGCTGATGCTGAGTAACGACTTAGCTCCAAACCTCCGTTGCTTACCGGCTTGTCCAGGAAGTCGCCAACCACCGTGCCTAAAGGTCGTTTAAGAATAAATGCCGCCCAAAAAAGTACCGTATGGGAAATCTTGGTTCGGAAATAGGCTAGCGCAATTACCGCCAATAGTGCGCCAAACACAATAGCCCCGCCGCCGTAACCTAGGCCTGCGGTATCTGCCGTCCAATCGCCGAGCGCAGTACCTAGGGTTTGAGGAAACATGATGGTTATCCAGTAAAATATCTCGGATTTACGGTATTGTGTTGGTTAAATTATTCGCTAAAAAAAAGTTTTTCTTCCAGGGTCTTGCCGTGGCTCAACTGTCGGTATTGCCAGTGATTAGTTTGAAGGCACTGCATCAACTGTTGATCCATAGTGGGATGTTTTTCAGCATTATAGGCCACAACAAATTCATTTTTTTGCGGGTTAGTAACCTGCAAGACACCGTCTAGCGCTGCAAGTTTAGCGGTCATTTCCGGTGCCGGGCAGGATTCCATTTGCAGGGTAATAAACCGGGTAGCAGATTGTTGTTCGTCGACCTGTATATTCTCTATCTGCAATCTGCCATTTTCCAACAGCAATATCCGCCGACACAGCCGGTCAAGTTCAGCCAAGTCGTGGGAGCTGATGATAAAGGTTGTCGATGAGGTTTGCTCGGCAATGATGGACCGCACTGTTCGGACATTGACTGGATCAAGTCCGGCGGTGGGTTCATCGAGCAATACTAGCGTTGGTTTACCGATCAGCGCCTGGGCAATAGCAGCCCGTTTAGCCATGCCATGACTCAGCACTCCCGGTTTTTCATCGGCGGCTTCGCTGAGTGCGAAGGCCTCCAAAACTCGGTTAACTTCCAGAATTGCCTGTTGTGTAGTGTATCCCTGTAAGCGCGCATAAAAGATAAACTGCTCTTTTAGCGTGAAACTCGGGTCTAGTCGGGCATCCTGAGGTAGAGCAGAAACCTTGCCAATGAGTTGTGTTGCACCCGGCGGTTGACCAAACAAGCTGACAGTGCCGGACGTAGGATGTAAAAAGCCCGACAAGATACTCAGTAACGTGGTTTTTCCTGCGCCATTGGGACCAACCAAACCGATAGCTTCGCCCGCCTCCAGTTCAACATTGATGTCGTTCAGCGCGACTTTGCCGGCATAAACGTGGTTAAGCTGTTGGCATTGAATGATCGTTGAACTCATAGCGTTTGCCTCGTCATGATCCAGCGCCCCAAGGTTAATAAAACAAGACTTTGTATCAGGGGAATATAAGCCAATTGCAAAGCTTGCCATCCTGACAGTTGCGCCACCTCAGATAATTGATAACCGGGGATCAGCAATTTAAGGAAATCGAGTCCAGGCACGTAATAAGCCAAACCGCTAACGATGCCGGCCATAAACGTCCAGATCAGAATAGCCCAGAGGGTCGCTTGTCGGGCAGACTTAACCTGAGCGGATAAAGCCGCCATCATCGCGGTAAAGGGTAGAACGATTAAGACTAAATTAACGATCAAAGCAAACAAGTCAGACAAGGCAGCAGTAAAAAGGGACGCATCACGACTCAGAACCAGGGCCAAGGTGCTGAAGGCTGCCGCACTTATCAACAGTGCCTGAATGAGCATAACGCCTGTAAACCGGCCAAAGAATATTCTGTCACGACTACTGCGCAACACCATAAAACGTAAGGTGCCTCGCGCCCGATCGGAGCAGGTTTGATCGGCAGCCATTGTGATACTCAACATCGGAAAGATGATGAGCGCCAATTGCCAAAACACGTCGAATTCAGGAATAGACCAATGCTGGCTTGAACCCAACCCGATAAAATCAAAAAGACTGAAGTGTTGGTTTAAACCATGATCCTGCACCGCTATGCCAGCAGCAAAGCGTAGCGGGTACAGTAGGATAAAATACCAAATGACCGCAAAAGTGACCATAGACAGCAAGCCTTTTCGGGTTGCAAAGCTTCTGTTGAGTTCAAACTGACAGATCAGTAATAGGTGATTGAAAAAACCTGGCTGCATTATTTTATCTTCGACAAGTAGACTAGCGTGTATCATTATTGGCACTTTTGCCCATTTTACCTGGATTACGCCGCTCAACTGTAAATTAACCTAACTGTGCATTTTCCAAGGACGGAATAATATCTGCCCGCTTGGTGCGAAAGACAAGTGTTATATGCACTAAACCCTGTCTATTCATGAGATACTTCAGACCAGTGTAAGAGTATAACTGTAATCAATTAACCGAGAAAAATCCATGACACCTTATATGTATACCTCGTCAGTACCCGTTTTCAAGCAACTATTGAACAGCCTGAGTACTATTTTGACCAAGGCTGAAACTCACGCTATTGAGAAGAAATTTGAGCCGAAAGTCTTGCTGGATGCGCGGCTCTACCCGGACATGTTCCCCTTAAGCCGCCAAGTGCAAATCGCCACCGATTTCGCAATGAGTGTATCAGCGCGACTGGCTGGTGTTGAGGTACCTGCGTATGACGCTAACGAACAAAGTTTTGCCGAGTTGCAGACTCGCATCAGCAAGGCCTTAACGTTTATCGACAGCCTAATACCCGCGCAATTCGAGGGCAGTGAAACCCGTGAAATCGTATTACGCCCGGGCACTCCGAAAGAGAAAACATTGCTTGGCCACGCCTACCTGTCCAACTACGGCTTGCCGC
>CAILCX010000097.1 GCA_903832775.1 uncultured Methylobacter sp.
CAACCCGTCATTTAATTAATGCTGACATGCTTAACCTAATGAAACCGTCAGCCCATTTAATTAATACGGCGCGAGGCGATGTGGTTGATAGTGATGCTTTGATTAATGCTTTAAAAAACAAGAGAATTGCGGGGGCAGGTCTTGATGTCTATGAAGGCGAACCTAAGGTTCATGAGGGTTTTTTGACGCTGGATAATGTGTCGCTACTTCCGCATTTGGGAAGTGCCACTCTGGGAACACGTACCGCCATGGGAGAAAAAGTGTTGGCGAATCTGGCTGCGTTTTTTGCTGGAGATCACCTGCCTGATCGAGTAATATAAAACATTCACTATCATGCGCTTTTTTTACTCTGTATATTAAAAAAAACCTGTTTTTATAGACAAAAACCTACAAACAGATAGAATATTTGGTCATTGACGTAGGCGAAAACTCTTTTAGCCAATATCAATAATGAACCGGCATTGCTTATGGACGTTAGCGATAAAGAGGGGGGTGGACTTTCCTTATGCTGGAGATAATACCTAGAAAATGTGTGATATCAGGCCAATACGCTTGTTATTTTGCAGATAACTTAAACTTAACTCCATACTATAGAGAAATTACAAATGAAAAAGACACTTCTTAATTTGGCGATCATGGGCGCTCTCGTAGCTGCTTCTAATGTTGCTTTGGCTGATTCAGCAAATTCAAATTGCAAAAACCTTCCTAATCAATCAGCATTAAGATCAGCCTTACAAGCCGCTCAAAGTGATTCTAGCACTGAACATACCCTCAATGGTGGCTTCGGTTTAAATATGTGGGCAACCGTCGTTGATAGAGATGGGATTGTATGTGCTGTTGCATTTACAGGTGCTAATCGTGGTTCTCAGTGGCCGGGTAGTCGTGTTATCTCTGCACAAAAAGCCAATACTGCGAATGCCTTCAGCCTAGACGGCTTAGCTTTGTCCACTGCCAATCTTTACTCCGCTGTTCAACCTGGCGGCCCCTTGTTTGGCCTGCAAGAAAGCAATCCAGTTGACACCTCAGCGGCTTACAAAGGGCCATCAAAAAATTATGGTCAAGCCAATGATCCTTTGGTGGGAAGTAAAATAGGTGGTGTTAATGTTTTTGGCGGTGGTTTAGCGCTTTATGATGAAAATAAAAAAGTAATTGGCGCTATTGGTGTCAGTGGGGATTCTTCTTGTGCCGATCATAACATTGCTTGGCGTACACGGAATACACTTCTATTAGACTATGTTCCCTCTGTCGTCCCTGTTAGTGGTGATGCTACGCATCCAGACAATATTGTTTACCTAGTGAGCGGTTGGGGGCACCCTGCCTGTAATGTTAGCGTTGCATCGATCGCAGCAGCATTGCCAGTAACTCGATAGTTGTAGTTGAATGAATTAAGCCGCTGAGTTAAATCAGCGGCTTTTTTTTGTCCAACGAATACCGTCATCAAACCCAATCAAATAAAGAAAAATCGTGAAACTTATAATTCAAATTGCCTTTGGCGTATTTCTTGGCACTTTATCATCGCAGTTTACTTTCGATAGCTGGCACACTTATAAAGAAAATATAGCCAAAGAAGTAAAAGAGAAACTTCTGGCCGAACAGGAGAAAGTCCGCCTTGAGCAAAATGAGCGTATTCGGGCTCTTTTTTTACAAGGCCGACAAGGTAATGCGCCACCGGCAGGTTTTATTCCCGATGACGCACAAGTACAGAAAATTAAATAATAATTTAGGTTTAGAAGGTGTATGCGCCTTCAAAACTGGGTGCGGGAGTTAGTCACAAAACAATTTACTAATCTTTTATCGGAGCCGGTGCCAGCACGACTCTTGAACCATTGGTTTCCGGTGGGCTGACAACGCCTGCAGCTTCCATATCTTCAATCATGGTTGCAGCGCGGTTGTAGCCGACTTTAAAGCGTCTTTGCACACTGGATATTGAGGCTTTGCGAGTTTCCGTAACAAATTGCACCGCTTCGTCATACAAGGCATCCGTTTCAGAATCGCCATTATTGCCACCGCCATTCATGCTGTAACCATCGCTGGAATCGGATGATTCTCGGGTGATGTCTTCCAGATAATTAGGCGGCGCGGTTTGTTTTAAAAACTCAACAACGCGATGCACTTCATGGTCATCGACAAAAGCACCGTGGGCACGAATGGGGATGCTGGTGCCGGAAGGTAAAAACAGCATATCGCCATTGCCGAGCAAGGTTTCTGCGCCGCCTTGATCAAGAATGGTGCGCGAATCGATGCGTGACGATACTTGGAAGGAAATCCGGGTCGGTACGTTGGCTTTGATCAGACCAGTCAATACGTCAACCGAGGGGCGCTGTGTCGCCAGAATTAAATGGATACCGGCGGCCCGAGCTTTTTGGGCTAAACGGGCGATCAATTCTTCAACTTTTTTACCGACGATCATCATCATGTCGGCTAATTCGTCTATCACGATGACGATACTAGGCAAGGTGCTTAATACCGGGAAGTCTTCACCATCTTCCAGTGGATTAAGCATTTGGAACATTGGATCTCTAATGGCTTCGCCTCTTGCTGTAGCGACTTCTACCAATTGGTTAAAGCCGGCAAGATTTCTGACGCCCATTTTGGACATTAGCTTGTAGCGTCTTTCCATCTCGGCAACCGCCCAGCGCAGCGCATTGCTGGCTTCTTTCATGTCGGTTACCACAGGAGTCAATAAATGCGGAATGCCTTCATAAACTGACAATTCCAGCATTTTCGGATCGATCATGATCATACGCACTTGTTCCGGAGTTGCTTTATAAAGCAAACTCAGGATCATTGTGTTGATGGCAACCGATTTACCGGAACCGGTGGTGCCGGCAACCAGCGCATGTGGCATTTTGCCAAGATCAGCCACCATCGGTGTACCGGAAATATCCTTGCCCATTGCCAGAGTCAGCATTGATTTGGATTTTTCAAAAGATGATGACACTAACAATTCCCGTAAAGTCACCATTTCTCGTTCCCGATTGGGGATTTCAAGGCCGACGACCGATTTACCGGGAATGATTTCAACGATACGAACGCTGGTGACCGAAAGCGCTCTGGCCAAATCTTTGGACAGACTGCTAATGCGGCTCACTTTAACGCCAGCAGCAGGTTGCAATTCAAAGCGGGTGATGACGGGGCCGGGATGAAAGCCGACAACGGCAACGGCGACATTGAAGTCGGCCAGAATATCTTCAACCAGACGCGACATGTCTTCCAGGTCAGTTTGCGAATAGCCAATAACTCTTGTATCACGCTTGTCTAGCAATTCCAGTGAGGGCAAAACACCTTTGCTGACATCGTATTTAATCGTTTTGATGGCGGGCTGTTTTTTTATAGGAAGATTATTTTTTACAGGTTTTTCGGCGGCTGTAATTGCTTTGGCGCTGGTTTTTTTCTTGGTATCATTTTTTTCTTCGTATCTAATACGGGACTGGACTGAGTCATTAGACTGTTTCTGTAATAAGGTCAAAATGTTGCGACAACAAATTCCAATCAAAAAAACCGTATATTTACCGATGACATCAAGTAACGCGAACCATGACAAGCCGGTAACCAGGGTAACCCCAGCCAGAAAAATCAATAATAGAATAAGGGTTGCACCCGAGTTACCTAAAATAACCAGTAAGGCGTTGCCAGTTTCCTGACCTAATATGCCACCGGTATTGCTAGGTAGTTCAACGCCAATTCTTAGTAAATACAGATTTAGTAAAGCGGAGCCTGAGATTATGGTGGCTAGTGCTCCTAACCATTGCAGGGCAATCAAGCCTTTATCTCGATCTTCCCTGTCGTGGGTATAAATTAGATAGCCTTGCCAAAATAGAATGACCGGGAACAGATAAGCGATCAAACCAAAGCAGCTAAGCATGAAATCGGCAACCCAAGCGCCAAAAACTCCACACGCATTGGAAACTGTTTTTACTGATCCGCTATGTGTCCAGCCTGCATCCTCATTACTAAAGGATATCAGCGCAATTAAAAAAAATAATGCGCCAGCAATGAAGCCCAGCAATGCCACTTCACGTAAACCACGAAAGCTTTTTCTTTCCATTACAGCAACCATACTCAACAACTCAACAGATAAATTACCAATAAAACAGGATTATAGATTATTAATGGAATGTTTTACATTAATAATGTCTACCTTAAATCCAGTTCACATATATGAACTTATCAGATGAGATTATCATTAAAAGTGTTTACGAAGCAGTCAATCATCTGCATAATTGAATTGCACCCTAATGACTCAGGTGATATATGGGTGTCATAAGTTTGCGGATTGAATTTATAAATATTCATAAACACTCAGTGAATCATTTTATAATCTGCTTATGAATGGCATTTTATTTTTCAGCTAAGTGTATTTTTAGTCACTTTTCCCGTTATAAAGGATTTTATGAGTAATTCCAAACATTGCCGTCTTTTGATTCTCGGCTCTGGTCCAGCCGGATATACTGCAGCGATTTATGCCGCACGCGCCAACCTGAACCCAGTAATGATTACGGGCATGCAGCAAGGTGGTCAACTAACCACAACAACCGAAGTGGACAACTGGCCTGGAGATGTTGAGGGCTTACAAGGTCCAGCACTCATGGAAAGAATGCAAAAACACGCTGAGCGTTTTGATACCGAAATCATTTATGATCACATCAATACAACTGATTTATCGAGTCGTCCTTTTAAATTAACAGGGGATTCAGGAACTTATACTTGCGATGCCTTGATTATTGCAACCGGTGCTTCTGCCCGTTATTTAGGTCTGGATTCAGAAGAAGCCTTTAAAGGAAAAGGGGTTTCAGCTTGCGCTACCTGTGACGGTTTTTTCTATAGAAACAAGACTGTTGCCGTAATTGGTGGTGGTAATACTGCTGTTGAAGAGGCGCTTTACTTATCCAATATCGCGTCTAATGTCATCGTTGTGCATCGCCGCGATAAATTCCGCTCTGAAAAAATCCTTTCTGATAAGCTGATTGATAAATCTCAAAACGGTAATGTCAGCATTGAATGGAACTATGAGCTTGATGAGGTTTTGGGTGACAACATGGGTGTTACCGGTCTTAGAATCAAAAATACTACAGATGGTTCAACCAAAGATCTAGAGGCTCATGGTGTCTTTATAGCTATTGGTCATACGCCTAACACTGGAATCTTTGAAGGCCAGTTAGAAATGGATCATGGCTACATTAAAGTCAAAAGTGGCATACACGGAAACGCTACTGCTACCAGTGTAGAAGGCGTTTTTGCGGCTGGCGATGTAATGGATTCTGTTTATAAACAGGCTATTACTTCTGCAGGCGCAGGCTGTATGGCGGCGCTGGATGCTGAAAAATTTCTTGATGAATTGGTTTAGTCATTTTTAATAAATGCCTAAGTCAGCGTTATGCAACTGACTGTTCTTGATCCAAATAATCCAGATCAAACTTTTCCTTCTGTAAAGCAAGCCCTCCGTGAACCGGATGGCTTGTTAGCAGTTGGTGGCTGTTTATCAAAAAAACGATTACTTACTGCCTATCGGCACGGGATTTTTCCTTGGTATAACCCTGGAGAGCCGATTTTATGGTGGTCACCAAATCCTCGCTTGGTTTTATTTCCCGAGAAACTCATTATTTCCAGTAGTTTAAGAAAAACTCTTCGTAAAAATATTTTTTCAGTGACCTTTGATCAAGCTTTTAATGATGTTATTGCTAGGTGTGCGGCTCCCCGAAAAGATACAGCAGGCACCTGGATAACACCGGAAATTTCTATTGCTTATAATGATTTATATCGGGCAGGTTATGCTCATTCAGTCGAGGTTTGGTTGGGCGATGAGCTGGTTGGGGGGTTATATGGCGTAGCATTGGGGCAGGTTTTTTTTGGGGAATCGATGTTTCATACCCGAACAGATGCCTCGAAAGTAGCATTTGCAAGTCTAGTTCAACAATTGGATATTTGGGGCTTCCGAGTGGTTGATTGTCAAGTTCATACCCCGCATTTGGCTAGCTTTGGTGCGGAGCAAATTAACAGGGCTGATTTTATTAAGTTGCTCACTGAGTTTTGTAGCTGCCCCTCTGAGTCTACCTGGTAAGTTTAAAATCAAATTTAATTTCGCTGCATACGGTAAATTGTGAGCCCTATATTCGTCTGCTGGGCAAAATATTTAA
This sequence comes from uncultured Methylobacter sp., assembly GCA_903832775.1. GTDB lineage: Bacteria > Pseudomonadota > Gammaproteobacteria > Methylococcales > Methylomonadaceae > Methylobacter_A. Next base: position 6,138 of record CAILCX010000097.1, read on the forward strand.
AAGCATTGAAATCATCTTCAGTTAAAAGTTGCCCACTAAATGCCCTGTCGGCATAAATTAAGCCAATTTGTATTTTATTTGAATAAATAGGCATCATGAAACATTCGTTTTTTCCAAGTATATTTATATCCATGAGGCTGAATAATTTTTCATTATCTACAGGTTTTGCCCAGAATGCTTGTGTGCCCGACAATACTTGAAAAAAAAGATTAGGAGGATTTGTCACAATATTGAAAATTATCTTCTGCTCATAGAATTCTTTGCGCCAGCCCAAGGATAGTCTTTCCGTTAGGGTTTGCTTGCCGGCCCCTAATAAACAAAAAATTGTCCTATCCATCCCGATGCCTCTATGAATGCCTTCTAGAACCGTCTCCAGTAACAGGTTGATATTAATCTGCTCGCTAATTATTGAAGTTATATCCTGTGAAATCTGAAACTGTAGTTGTTTTTTATCAATAACCGCTGACGATTCGTCAGGTTCAATAAGTTGATTTACATTTTTTTGTATCAGCAAGGCGGCATCAGCTGCTCCAAATTGGCGCGCAATAACAGAGGCAATTTCGGTGTTATTATGAAGAGCCTCCATGATGACTTGCTTGGATTGTCGGGTAAAATTTTCTATTTTTTTAACGCAATGGATATATTTTTCTGAGCTTGGTCCCTCTTTTAGTGCCTCAGTAATTTCATAGCCTAATTCAACGAATCCTACCCTAGGATTTCTGCTTAAGATGTTAGGTTTAATGGATTCTTCAATTAATCCGCCCAACTTCCAGGCATTGCTTAAAGACAAGCCCAAGTCGGTTAATTTAAATCCAAGAACCTGTTTTTCAGCAGCTTCCCGGCTGCATCCATTATTTAAAAGAGACTGAATTCGTTCGCCTTGTTGTCCACAAAAGCACCAAAATGAGATGTTGCCAATATGATTTAATAATGTCGCAATAAAGACTTCTTCGGGAGATGAGTCGTTAGCTGCAATCGCTATGGCTTTTGCGTGCACAGCTGCATGAATAGCCTGGGCGATTTCTTCATTGGCTTGCTGTTTATTGGTCGAGGATAAAATGGATTCAAAAAAAGAACAAACCAGCGTTAACTCACGAATAACCTCTGAACCAATCATGATGATGGCTCGTGAAACCGTGACCATTTTCTGCCGTGAGGGATTATATTGAGGCGAATTGCTGATTTTTAATAATTTAACTGTCAGATTTGGGTCTTGCAAAATAACTGATGCCAGTTCCATGGCTCCTTTTTTGTCATCACTCAAGACATCATGAATTCTTAGTGCCGTATTGGAGAATATCGGCATGTCTTCATTGCAGAGCACATTCGTCCATTCACTAAGCGTATGAGGGTCCGAGGTGATTTTAGGAGAGGTGGCTTGCAGAATCATTGGTGTTGTAAAAAATTTCTCAGAAAATCTTTCCAGGTAACGATGCCAACTATAACTTTATTATCATCGACCACAGGTAAGCAGGAAATATCAGCATCCAGCATTCTTTTGATGGCTATATTGCAATCCGTTGTCGGAGTTACGGTATCGGTCTGGCGTGACATGATCTGGTGAGCACGTTTTTTTAAAGTTTCAATGTCCCTTGCTGTTTCGGAGGCCGTGTGTATATAAGGGCTTAAGGCACTTAATAAATCACGATCTGAAATAACGCCGACAATGGTATTGTCGGTTTCATCTTCAACTAATAAATGATGAAAATAAACGTGGTCAAAGATTTCCTTAATCACTAAGAGGTCAGTATCCATGTTAACGGTAACAGGATTAATGGTCATAATGTCTCGGATTTTCATAATATTAAGCTCTGTTTTGTTGGATTTTTTAGGCGGCTAATGTGTTCTAGAATAGTCTTCTGGTGAGATTCATCAAGTTAAATAAGATTATATTTATGTCACAGGATTATCAGGATTATCATGATGGTCGTTGATATAGGCTTGATTAAAGAACAGTTTGGTCTCACTAAAGTTTTTCAGAGGCCTGCTGATTTATAAATATGCATTGTCAAGAACCTTCTTTCGGGTCAACCATACCCGAATCAATGCAATTTATATTATAAAGATTCAGTAATTTATAAGGATTGGTTTTTTATAATAAAAAACGCTGATTCCTTTAGTGTCAAGCTTCGTGGAACAATCAATCTTATCTGTGCATTCATGGCTCAATTCGATGATTTTACTTTAATAGAACATAACACATGGGTTTTCTATGATTTTACAAAGTTTTTAGGTTAAAATGGTAAGCTTACAAAGCTGGACGAGTGGGCTGCTATGGTGACTCAAATAAATACATCCCACTTGGCTTTGAGCTACCAGTCTGTATCCAACGCATTACATCCGCTTTAATGGTTACGCCACCGAAGTTATAGGTTGTGATGTGGTTATGCTAGTGACCCACCGCACCGGTACGAACCCCACAAAGTATTCAGTTAAAGGATGCATGGCGGGTGAAGTCACCAAAAAAGTTTTTTATGCCCAACTTAGAGTAAACACATGACAGATTTAGCGCATTACAGAAACATCGGCATCTTCGCTCACGTCGATGCTGGTAAAACAACGACTACCGAGCGAATTTTAAAGCTTACCGGTAAAATCCACAAAATCGGTGAAGTGCATGATGGCGAAACCACAACCGATTTCATGGATCAGGAGCGTGAGAGAGGCATTACCATTCAGTCTGCGGCGACAACCTGTTTCTGGAAAGACTACCGTTTCAATATCATTGACACCCCGGGACACGTTGACTTTACAATCGAAGTTTACCGCTCACTAAAAGTGCTTGACGGCGGTATCGGTGTTTTCTGCGGTTCAGGCGGTGTAGAGCCGCAATCAGAAACCAACTGGCGTTATGCAAACGATTCTGAAGTAGCCCGCGTTATCTATATCAATAAACTGGATCGCATTGGTGCCGACTTCTACCGTGTAGTTAAGCAGGTTGAGGATGTATTGGGTGCTGTGCCTGTGGTCATGACTCTGCCAATTGGTACAGAAGATGCGTTCTCAGGTGTGGTTGATTTATTAACAGAAAAAGCATGGGTATGGGATAACTCAGGCGACCCAATGAACTACGTCATTGAAGACGTTCCAGCTGACATGATTGAGCTGACAAAGGAATGGCGTGAAAAATTAATTGACCAAGTTGCCGATCAGTATGACGATGTTATGGAAGCCTATCTTGAAGGCGAAACACCAGATATCGACACAATTAAACGTTGTATCCGCAAAGGTACGATTAATCTGGATTTTTTCCCGACTTTCTGTGGTTCGTCCTTTAAAAACAAAGGCGTACAGTTGGTACTTGACGGCGTTGTTGATTATTTGCCTTGCCCGACAGAAGTTAAACCACAACCGGAAGTTGACCTGGAAGGCAATGCTACCGGTTCTTTTGCTATCGTTGACGCAGACAAACCGCTACGCGCACTGGCATTCAAAATCATGGATGACCGTTTTGGCGCGTTGACCTTCCTGCGTATTTATTCAGGCAAACTGGAAAAAGGCACATCGGTACTGAATACGTTTACCGGCAAAACCGAGCGTATCGGTCGTATCGTAGAAATGCACGCCGATGTTCGCGCCGAGCTTGATTCTGCTCAAGCCGGTGATATTGTTGCGGTACTGGGCATGAAGAATGTACAAACAGGTCATACGCTGTGCGATCCTAAGTTTCCTGCTACACTGGAACCTATGGTCTTCCCTGATCCCGTTATTTCATTAGCGATTTCACCGAAAGACAAAGCGGCCTCTGAAAAAATGGGCATCGCGTTAGGTAAGATGATTCAGGAAGATCCGTCTTTCCACGTCGAAACCGATGAAGATAGTGGCGAAACTATTCTTAAAGGCATGGGCGAGTTGCATCTTGACATTAAAGTCGACATCTTAAGACGTACTCATGGCGTTGATGTTGTCGTCGGTAAACCGCAAGTGGCCTACCGCGAAACCATTACTAAAGCGGTTGAAGATGAATACACCCACAAGAAACAATCAGGTGGTTCAGGTCAATACGGTAAGATTAACTACATCATCGAGCCAGGCGAACCCGGCAGTGGCTTTGTATTTCAATCGGCAGTTACCGGCGGTAACGTACCTCGCGAATACTGGCCTGCTGTTGAGAAAGGCTTTAAAAGTATGCTGGATAAAGGTGTTTTGGCCGGTTTCCCTTGCTTGGATTTTAAAGTTATCCTGACTGATGGTGGTTTCCACGCAGTTGACTCTTCGGCCATTGCGTTCGAAATTGCTGCAAAAGCGGCGTTCCGTCAATCGATTCCAAAAGCAGGTCCGCAACTGATTGAACCGATCATGAAAGTGGATACGTTCACTCCATCTGACCATGTCGGTGATGTGATCGGTGACCTTAACCGTCGCCGCGGCATGATCAAATCGCAGGATGCAGCAGCCTCCGGTGTTCGTATCAAATCAGACGTACCGTTGAGCGAAATGTTCGGTTACATTGGCGACTTGCGCACCATGACTTCAGGTCGTGGCCAGTTCTCCATGGAGTTTTCGCACTATTTACCGTGCCCAAAAAACGTGGCGGATGAAGTTATCAAAGAAGTAAACGAACGCAATAAAAAGAAATAGGTTTTAAGCTTGAGTAAGGGTTGCAAAAGAATGCAGCCCTTGCTTAACAAGTGATTGAAAAGATAATGATCAAATTTGGTTATGTATATTTGCCGCTAACCAAAAGTGCTACAAAAATTTAAACGTAATATTCAATGGTGGCTCTATTCTGTAGCCACTTAAAGTAAGGTGTTTCGACGATCAATCGAACGTAGTAACGAGCCTTTGGCCAAATAACAAATTTATTAACCTTACAGGTAGTTCATTTAACAGTTTTGGCGATGAAAACCGGTACTAAAATCATCAATTCAGAAACTCAAGTCAAGTTCGTGGTCTATTCATCTTGAGAAAGTTTTCTTTTGAATTATCAATTATCTGGATATCGGTGATCTTCAGTTTTATATTCTGTTGATTTTGCGCAATGTGAACACAGCGAGGTATGTCTCGTGTTTGCATGCTTGAGAATTTCAACCTAGTGAACTCAATTAAAGAGCGAGGACTTGTCAATAGAGTAATGATTGTGTAATCAATACTCTATTATCAGAACGGCAGGTGGAGTAGTTATCTTTCTAGTAAGTTTAGCTTGCCTTCTTTACCGTTCCACTCTTCAGCATCAGATGCAGCGGGTTGAACGTCAGTAATGATAGGCCATAGTTTGGCCAGTTCGGCGTTTAATTCAACAAATGCTTCTTGTCCTTCAGGTAATTCGTCTTCAGCAAAAATTGCGTTAGCAGGGCATTCGGGTTCGCATAGTGTGCAATCAATGCATTCATCCGGGTCAATAACCAGAAAGTTAGGGCCTTCATGAAAGCAATCTACAGGACAGACGTCTACACAATCAGTAAATTTGCATTTAATACAGTTTTCGGTGACTACAAAAGTCATAATTATTACCAGGAAAGTTGATTTTAATTAAAAAAGTTATTTTAGCAGAAAGCATGGCGCGATTGAATGCCCAGTTTGTTAAAGATAGCATTTAGCTGACAAAACATAACTTTGCATTTTTCGTGAGATTGCTAATTCTCGCGCCATTTTGAATAGGGGTGTAAGGCAAGATTATTGTTGTAATACCGTAAATCATCAGTAACTTCCTTGCCCAGCCATGAGGGTTTTGAAAAATCCTCACCTGTTATTTCCAATTCGATTTCAGCAACAATTAATCCTTGATTTTCACCTTCAAACACATCTATTTCCCAAAGATGAGTATTGTCGGTTATAAAATGCCGGGTTTTTTCAATTAGTGGTTTTTTGCAGAGCGTATTTAATATCTCGTTGGCATCAATCAATGGGATTTCGTATTCATATTCATGTCGATGAGTGCCAATAGTTGCCGATTTTATATTTAGCCAGGCTTGATCGTTACTGGTGCGCACACGGATTGAACTGGTTGCCTGTGAGCTTAAATAGCCTTGTCGGTATTTAACAGAATGACTAACGTTCTTACGCCAGTCTTCGTTGGCTATTAAGAATTTATGCTCAATTTCTATAGCCATGAGTGAGACTCCTTTTGACTTAATTAATAGGACTTAAAATGATGTCTTGAATTTGACATGACGATTAATGAAAGAAATGATCCTCTTCGGTGTCAATATCGATTGATTCTCCGGGAATCTTTTTTTCCTCCATTGCCCATTCACCCAAGTCTATCAATTTGCAACGTTCCGAGCAAAATGGTTTTGAAATTTGTTCAGGTATCCACGCTACAGAACTGCCACAATTAGGGCACTTTACGATGAGTGAATGATTGGATTGAGGCATTAAAGAAGGCAGCAGGTTAAATCGAAAGGGATGTCATCGGGGCTTTGTGATGGCCGCTTGCTGTCAGATGAGGGCGCCATCAGTCTGATGGTGCAGCGATGTTTCCCGCCACTAATCTCGGCAAAGCATTGTATGGATTTATCCAGGCTGACTCTAAGCAGTTGGTGGGGTTGGTTGGTGTCAAGTAGAAACTGAAAAAAACCGGCTTCGGCAATTTCTTGTCTGGGAGAGCTGCAATTGCGGATAAAATTAAGAATAAGGTCAATTGCAATGCGAATATCGTCAAAGGGACTGCTCCAGTGTATGAGGTCTTTTAATCGCAGCGATTCGTCCTGTTCCAGCCAGAAATGAAACTCAGGCAAATCAAATGAACAAGTGCCGCCGGGTATGGAGCTACGCTGCGCTATACTTTGGAACAGGTCGCTTTCCATGATTTGTCCGCCTATTTTACCGCTGGTAGCATAGAGTTTTTTACTGGTTTGATTGAGTTGTTCAAGTAGTTCTTCAAGTTTTTGGCTATCTACGCCCTGATTATTAGCAATTTTATTAAGCACCTTGGCATGACGATCTAGTTCTTTAAGAATCTCTGACTTTAGGTCATTACGTCTGAAGATGGTCATGATATCGAGCAACACATTAATTGCTGCGCGCTTATCGGCAACAGTCTCCCCGGTAAGGAAATGACTAAATTGTTGAAAAAGCTGTTCTAGCCTTATGAAAACCCGGATGCGTTCGTTGAGAGGGAATTCATAGGTAATAGTGGTATTCACAGACAAGTTAATCCTGGCAAGCGCTTAAAGAAAGGTATAAATTGTGCAGTTTTTTGATCTGTTCTGCAAGTCTATAATCAGTATCGGAGTTATTAATCAGGTCGTCGGCTTTTTCATTTCTTAATGTTCGGGATATCTGGCTATCAATTATTGATTGTATGCGATGCACAGTTAATTTGTCGCGATGCATAACACGCTCGATTTGTGTTTCAACAGGACAGTCAATAACCAGTATCCGATCAACAAATTGGGTCATGTTAGTTTCAAATAACAATGGGATACTGATGATGCAATACGGACTGTTCAGTTGTTCAAGCTCAGATTGTAGTGTCTGGAAAATTAATGGATGAAGAATAGCTTCCAGTTTTTGTTTTTTAATTGGATCAGAAAAAATCTGTTCTCTGAGAGCTGTTCTGTTTAACGAACGGTCAGGATTAAGGATTTTAGAACCAAACTTCTGTTCTATTTTCTCCAGTGCCGGATTGCCGGTTTCTACCAACTGATGGGCAATTTGGTCTGCATCGAGTATTGGGATGTTCAAGCTTGCGAAGATTTTGGCAGTCGTAGATTTACCGCAACCTATGCCTCCAGTCAGTCCTATCTTTAACATGAGCTCAGAGGCCTACAGCAGATAAGTAAAGCTGGTTGAGTTCATGTCCCCATAAAAGAGCGATCCATCCCGCCGCAGCTAAATATGGGCCAAAAGGTATCGGTACATTATGGTCGTGTTTTACAAAGATTATCATACCAAGACCAATGACGGCTCCAACGATGGATGATAACAAAATAATAATCGGCAAATGTTCCCAGCCCAGCCAGGCACCGAATAAGGCCAGTAATTTGAAGTCGCCAAAGCCCATGCCCTCTTTGCCTGTAGCCAGTTTAAATAGGTGAAAAACACACCAAAGTGCCATATAACCGGCTGCTGCGCCAATGATGCTGGCATGTGTATCAGTAAAGACATCAAACAGGCTCAGGCAGAGTCCCAGCCACAGTAACGGCAAGGTAATGGAGTCAGGCAATAACTGATGGTCAATGTCGATAAAAATTAACGCAAGTAAAGCCCAGGTCAGTAATAACGCAAAGCCGGCTTGAAGTGAATAGCCAAAATGCCAGGCGACCAGTATCGAGGTTATTGCTGTCAGTGCTTCTACAATGGGATAGCGAATTGAAATGTGACATGCACAGTTCGCACATTTACCCCTTAAAAAAATATAACTGATGATAGGGATATTCTGGTGAGGCTTGATCGATATTTGACACCCAGGGCAACGGGATAGAGGCAAAACCAGATTAAAAGGCTCCTCGGCAACTGTTGCCGTTGGTTCGGCATTAAGCTGGAGATACTCCACGCATTCTTTACGCCATCCACGTTGCATCATTATTGGCAATCTATAAATAACAACATTGAGAAAGCTGCCAACCAATAAGCCGATAATGCCGGCTAGTAGTGAGAAAATTGCTGTTATATTTAAAAGTGTATTAATTTCTTGCATGGCTGCTGCTTTATTGAATGTAATTTTGAAACGAAAATAAAGGGGATTTTAGTTTAGCCTACGGCCGCGCCCATTTTGAATATTGGTAAATACATCGCGACAATCAGGCCGCCCACTAAAATTCCTAAAATAACCATGATGATTGGTTCCATTAAGCTGCTTAGATTATCAACAAGGTTATCGACTTCTTCGTCAAAAAAATCGGCTACTTTTAATAGCATGGTGTCGATAGAGCCCGATTCCTCGCCGATAGCGACCATTTGTATAACCATATGAGGCCAAAGCCCGGCCTGTTGCATGGCGAACTGAAGCTGCTGCCCGGTGGCGACTTCTTCGCGCATTTTTAAAACGGCTTCGGAGTAAACTATATTACCGCAAGCGCCGGCAACAGACTCCAGTGCCTCAACCAAGGGCACGCCCGCTGCCGACATGGTTGCCAGGGTTCTGGCAAAACGGGCAACCGCAGATTTATTTAAAATCATGCCGACAATGGGCAGTCTCAATAATGTTTTGTCTAGAAAGTGATTAAATGATCTGGAGCGTTTTTTAAAATAGCCAAAAACATAAATACTGCCCACCACAATCCCTACTACGATATACCACCAGGATTGCATCCATTCAGACATGCTGACAACCATTTTTGTAAAGGCCGGTAAATCGGCGCCAAAGCTTTTAAACATGTCAGAAAATACCGGCACTACAAAAATCAAAAGAATTGTTGTGACCACAAAGGCTACAACGATTACCGCAATAGGGTAAGTTAGAGCCTTCTTGATTTTTTTCTTCATCGACTCGGTTTTTTCTTTGTAGGTAGCGATTTTATCAAGCAGGGTTTCCAATACACCTGCTTGCTCGCCTGCTGAAACCAGGTTACAAAATAACTCATCAAAATATAACGGTCTTTTGTTTAGAGCCTCAGCAAGTGTGTCCCCCCCTTCAATATCGGCTTTGATACCCATTAGCAGTTCCTGCATGCTGGCATTGTCGTGACCTTTACCAACAATATCAAAGGACTGTACCAAAGGAACCCCGGCTTTAAGCATGGTGGCTAATTGCCTGGCAAAAATAGCTATATCGCCGGGTTTAATAGCCTGAACACTTTTAGAAAATAACGGTTTTGGTTTTTTCTTGAATTTAATAATGCGGTAGCCTTGTCGGCGCAGTTCATTTTTAGCGATGAGTTCGCTTTTTGCAGAGATTACCCCACCGCTTTTTGTTTTATTTTTATCGGTACCCGACCAGATGAAATCTATTTGTTCAGTTGGCTCTGCCATAATTATTCCTTGGTGATTCGATCAATTTCTTCGAGACTGGTGATGCCCATGCGCACTTTGTTTAACCCCGATCTGCGCAAATCATTAAAGCCTTCAGCGAGGGCGCATTCTGCCAACTGGTCGGTATTACCTCCGTTTAATATCAGTGTGCGCATTTTATCGGTAAGAGTGAGGACTTGGTAAATACCGACCCTGCCTTTAAAACCATTGGTGCAATGTTCGCAGCCTACAGGACTAAATATTTTCAGATCACGTAACTCGTCCTGTTTAAACCCAGCTTCAATCAGAACTTTACCAGGAAGATTAGCGGGGGTCTTGCAGTATTCGCATAGGCGTCGACCCAAGCGTTGCGCCATAATCAGATTAATTGCCGACACAATATTAAAAGCGGGTATGCCCATTTGTAAAAGCCGGTTTAAGGTTTGTGGTGCGTCGTTTGTGTGTAAGGTTGACAGTACCAAATGGCCTGTTTGTGCAGCTTTAACAGCGATTTCAGCAGTCTCTAAATCCCGTATTTCACCAACCATGATGACGTCAGGATCCTGACGCAAAAAAGCGCGCAAAGCGCCGGCAAACGTAAGCCCTGCTTTAGGGTTCATGTTGACCTGATTAATACCTTCGACGGTAATTTCGACAGGATCTTCAGCAGTTGAAATATTGCGCTCAATGGTGTTTAGAATGTTCAAGCCGGTATAAAGTGTAACTGTTTTACCGCTACCCGTAGGCCCGGTCACCAAAACCAAGCCGTAGGGTTTATTGATAGCGTCGAGGAAAATTCTTTGTTGTTCAGGTTCAAAGCCCAGCTTTTCAATGCCCAGTTGCGCGCTGGTGGGATCTAAAATACGCATAACGACTTTTTCACCAAACAGTGTCGGGCAAGTATTGACCCGGAAATCAATCGCCCGATTTTTTGAGAGCGTCATTTTGATCCGACCATCCTGCGGAACCCGGCGTTCAGCAATATCCATTTTGGACATAACTTTGATACGGGATACAAGTCTGCCGGCAATACTTGCTGGTGGCGAAGCAACTTGGCGGAGTATGCCGTCGGAGCGATAACGAATTCTGAATGTTTTTTCGTAGGGCTCCATGTGTATGTCAGAAGCTCCCTGCTTTATTGAATCGAGTAGTATTTTATTTACATAGCGAACAATGGGCGCGTCATCAATATCGGAGTTAAATTCAGTTTTAGGAGCAACATCTTCTCCGCCAGAAATATCAAGATTATCCAGATCCTCATCCAACATGTCAGTCATTGAGGTGTCAGCGGCTTCCAGGGCGATTTCGATAGCCTTGGAAAGCTTGTCTTCTTCGACCAGAATAGCTTCAGGGTTTAGTCGACTGTGGAATTTTATGTCATCCAGAACATGAAAATTTGACGGGTCAGAAATTGCAATAAACAGCGTTTTGCCTCGGGTGAAAATAGGCAATACGTGGCATTGGCGAATAAATTTTTCACCGACCAGATTGATTGGGAGTCTACGGAAATCAATGGCATTAAGGTCAAAAAAAGGCACACCAAATTCAATGGAAGCTTCGTAAGCCAAGGCTTTGCTTTCAATAATTTTATTGATGACCAGATATCGTATTAAAGGAACTTTGTTCTTTTGCGCTGCCAAGCTGTGGATTTGCGCATCGCTCTCGGTCAGTAAGCCTTTTTCAATCAAGCAACGTGTTAAACCACTAAATTGTAAATCTGTAGATCCGCTAGTCATGGGATGATTTTATTTTTAATTGTTTAGTCAAATATAGATGTAAAAGCTACAAGGTACAAGGTTAAAGACGAAGGATTAAAGGGGAGAGACGAAAGATAAAAGGAAGTCCCCTTTCATCTTTCATGTGCTTATCTTATAAGGCCCGGATTTTAAGTTGCTGTTGCTCAAGGTTGTTAAGCATCGAACGTAAATCTGCAAGTTTTGCTTTTTCCTTGTCAATAACTTCTGGCGGTGCTTTGTCGACAAATGCGGGATTATTTAACTTGCCTTCGATTCGGGGTAGATCATTATTGATTTTTTGAATTTCTTTTTCCAATCGGGCCAGTTCAGCTTCTTTATCGATTAAACCTGCCATAGGAATCAGTATTTTCATTTCTCCAACTAAGGTCAGAGCTGATTCAGGCGTGGCTTCCTCGTTGTTTAGCCAGGTGATGGATTCGAGTCTGCCGAGTTTTTGCAAATAAATGCGGTTGTTGTTCAGGCTTTGCTGATCAGTATCCGAACCATTTTGTAGTAATACCGGTAACGGTTTGCCGGGAGCAATGTTCATTTCACCACGAATGCGGCGAACACCCAGAATAAAGTTCATCACCCAATTGGTTTCGGCTATTGCGTTGTCGTCTATTTGTGCTTCATCGGTAATCGGGTATGGTTGCAACATAATGGTATCGGCAGTAATTCCAGCCAAAGGTGCAACACGTTGCCAGATTTCTTCGGTGATAAACGGCATGATGGGATGGGTCAAACGTAAAATAGATTCTAAAACCGTCAGCAGCGTTTTACGGGTCCCGCGTTGCAGCGCTTCATCTTCCGATTGCAATGATATTTTTGCCAGCTCCAAATACCAATCGCAGTACTCGTTCCAGGTAAACTCATATAGGGCTTGCGCGGCCAGATCAAAACGGTAGTTATCAATAGCATTGCTAGTTGCCGCTGTTACCTGATGTAACCGGGATACAATCCAGCGATCAACCTGGCTGTATTCAATGGGGGCATAAGATAAGCCGCAATCCTGCTCTTCAGTGTTCATCAGCACAAAACGCGCCGCGTTCCAGAGCTTGTTACAGAAATTGCGATAGCCCTCAGTTCGCGCAAGGTCAAAGCGAATATCGCGTCCGGTAGAGGCTAACGATGCGAACGTGAAACGCAAGGCATCTGTTCCATAAGATTGAATTCCCGCTGGAAAATGTTTGCGGGTATCCTGTTCGATTTTTTTAGCTAGATGCGGCTGCATCATGCCGGAAATGCGCTTTGTTACCAACGTTTCCAGCTCTATGCCATCGATAATATCTATCGGATCAAGGACATTACCTTTGGATTTGGACATTTTTTGGCCTTCGGCATCACGCACCAGGCCATGAATGTAAACTTCTTTAAACGGCACGGCACCCTGAAATTTCAGTCCCATCATAATCATCCTAGCTACCCAGAAGAAAATGATGTCAAAGCCGGTTACCAAAACGCTGGTCGGGTAATGCTTGGCCAGTTCGTCTGTGTTTTCCGGCCAGCCCAAAGTAGAAAAAGGCCACAATGCCGAGGAAAACCAGGTGTCCAGCACATCTTCATCCTGTTTAAGTGCATAGTCGGCAGGTAGATTATGTTTTTCTCGGATAGTTTGCTCGGAATTACCGACGTAAATATTGCCCAGTTCGTCATACCAGGCAGGAATACGGTGCCCCCACCAGATTTGTCGTGAAATACACCAGTCCTGAATATTGCGCATCCAGTCAAAATAGGTGTTTTTCCAGTTGTCCGGAACAAACTTAATGTCGCCGTTTTCAACAGCCGCAATCGCAGGTTCCGCCAACGGCGCGACTTTGACATACCATTGGTCAGTTAACAACGGTTCGATAACGCTGTTAGTCCGGTCGCCGCGCGGCACCATCAATTTGTGGTCAACGATTTTTTCCAGTAAGCCTAGCGCTTCAAGGTCAGCAACCATTTGTTTGCGCGCCGCAAAACGATCCAGACCTTGATATTGAACAGGGATATTTTCTGCGGCACTGATACTGGCATCAACCGTAAAAATATTGATCAAACCACCTTGCGGCAACTCCTGTATGACCGAGGTATGACGGTGGCGCGTCCAAACTTCGTAATCGTTAAAATCATGGGCCGGTGTAATTTTGACGCAGCCGGTGCCAAATTCTGGGTCGACATAGTCATCGGCGATAATCGGAATGCGGCGACCGGTTAAAGGCAATTCCACGAACTCACCGAGCAGATGTTTATAACGCTCATCATTTGGATGAATAGCAACTGCGGCATCACCCAGCATGGTTTCAGGGCGAGTGGTGGCAACGATTAAATGCCCCTGACCATTAGAAAGTGGATATCGCAGATGCCACATAAAGCCGTTTTCTTCTTCTGACAAGACCTCCAGGTCAGAAACAGCGGTATGTAAAACCGGATCCCAGTTAACCAAACGTTTACCGCGATAAATCAGGCCTTCTTCATAAAGTCGGATAAAGACTTCTTGCACGGCATCGGACATGCCGTCATCCATGGTGAATCGCTCTTTATCCCAGTCCAGGGAAGAGCCCATGCGCCGTAATTGGCGGGTAATTGTACCGCCGGATTCTTCTTTCCATTCCCAAACTTTTTCCAGGAATTTCTCACGGCCCAGATCGTGGCGGGTTTTGCCTTCAGTATTGCAAAGTCGTTCTACTACCATTTGTGTGGCAATGCCGGCATGGTCGGTGCCAGGTTGCCATAAGGTGCTATAGCCTTTCATTCGGTGATAGCGGGTAAGAGCATCCATAATGGTATCTTGAAACGCATGGCCCATATGCAAACTGCCGGTAACGTTGGGCGGCGGAATCATGATGCAATAGGATTCACCCTCAGATTGGGCTGCAAAGTAGCCTTTTTCTTCCCAGGTTTGATACCAGCGTTGTTCAATTGAATGAGGGGCGTATGTTTTTTCCATGGATGCGTTAGTGTTTTTGTGAAAAATTGGCTATTTTAGCAGAATTAAGGAGAGTAATCAGTGTTGCCTCAGAGGTCGACTGCAAGGATGCAGTAGCAAGAAGCAATTGCCGAACGACAGAGTAACCTGACAAAGCTACCAATCCTTATGAGTAGTAAGCTTCATGCCTGACTGCTGATATCGGCGATAACGGTTTCTGCCGTGTACTTTAGTGGCTTCGCTGTTATCCAGTATTTCAAAAATCCTGGTTGTTAGCTGGCCGGGGTCAGGATAATGTGAAGATAGGTTAAACAGGGTGTTTTGCCAAGGTTCGGGTGCCGCCAGTGAGCCAATCAAAATTACTTTTTCAATTTCAGGGGGAGCGCCATTGTAGATCTGGTGCGGAATAAAACTACCTGCTCTGAAAGTCCAGAGCAGGTTATCTATTATTTGGCTTTGTTCGTCCGTATCGGTCATTACATAACAGAAACAACCGCTGCGATAAGCTTTTTCAATCAGTTTGCAGGCAAATAGATGTCTATCCTGTAGCGATTCTGTTGGCAGTATGTAAAAACTAACTTCAGTCATTTATGAGTTATCGGCATTTGCTCTGTTAATCAGATATTGGCTTAAAAGTGGCACAGGGCGACCGGTTGCGCCTTTTGTTTGTCCTGTACGCCATGCAGTACCAGCAATATCCAGATGCGCCCAACGAAATTTTTCGGCAAATTTACTTAAAAAGCAGGCGGCAGTAATGGTGCCTCCATCTTTGCCTCCAACATTGGCCAGATCGGCGAAATTGGATTTAAGTTGTTCTTGATATTCTTCCCAAAGCGGCAAGCGCCAAACACTGTCATTGGCGGTTTCGCCCGCTGAGGTTAAGTCATTGCACAAAACATCATCATTGCCGAGTAGTCCGCTGGGTACTCGACCTAAAGCCACCAGGCAGGCGCCAGTCAGGGTGGCAAGATCAATGACTACCTCAGGGTTGTAGCGTTCGGCATAAGTTAAAGCGTCACATAATAACAAGCGGCCTTCGGCGTCAGTATTTAATACTTCAATGGTTTTGCCGGACATGCTGATTAAAATATCACCGGGTTTGTTGGCATCGCCGTCAGGCATGTTTTCTGAACAAGGAATCAGACCAATAATATTCAGTGGTAGCTCCATCTGAGTAGCTGCCAGCATTGTTCCCAGAACTGCGGCGCCACCGCACATGTCGTATTTCATTTCGTCCATGCCGGGAGGCAGCTTTAAGGAAATGCCACCCGCGTCAAAAGTGAGACCTTTACCGATCAATACGATAGGCTTGCTCTTGTTTGCGCCACCTTGATAATCGAGGATAATGAATTTTGCCGATTGGCGACTTCCGCGAGAAACGGAGAGCAAGGCACCCATGCCCAAGGTGGCCATGTCGGCTTCTTCTAGAATCTTAACGCTTAGGTTCTTATATGTTTGTCCTAGCGCTATCGCCTGTTCAGCAAGAAAAGTTGGTGTGCAAAGGTTGCCGGGCAAATCGCCAAGGTGCTTGGTTAAAGTCATGCCTTCAGCAATGGCCTTGCCTTGTAGTAAGCCTGCCTGAACGGAATTGTGCTCCGTCTCGGGTGCCGCAATAGAGATTTTTTCAATTTTACTTTCTGTTTCTTTATCAGATTTCAGTTGTGTAAATTGATAAACAGCATCGTTAAACACTTCGATGATTTGTCGGGTTTTCCATTGCCAGTCACGATCGGTAACGTCACATTCAGCCAGGCAGCAGATGATTGACTTTATTTGTGGTTTTTTAAGGCTGTTAATGGCCGCCAGCAAAGCCTTTTTGTAGTCTTTTCCGGATAAGGGTTTATGTTCGCCCAAGCCTACCAAAAGAATCCGTTCGATTTTGCTGTCGGGGATGGCGTTGATTAGAACTGTTTCGCCATTTTTACCGCTGAGATCCCCGCGTTTAAGGATATTAATGATGAGATCGTTGGTGTTTTTGTTAAGTGCGATTGCAGAATGACTGAGTTGCAGACTTTCATAAACACCAACAATCAAACAATCGCATTGCAGTTCGACTAAAGGTGCGGTTTCAATTGAATAATCCATAATTTGATTTTTATAGTTGGGTTAATGTTATCTTGGGAAGATTGAAAATGACTGTTATTACTCAATTCGGAGAGCATGGGCTGAAAATTCGAAGTCTTTTCATGGCTCTTGAAAACTGCCAGTCTTGGTAAAAGACCGTAATTATAATACAATTTCCTGTTTCGGACACTGTGGCTAATCAAAGCCAACGCGGAATTTTTCGATGATCCTGGCCTGATTTTTCAACTGATAAGATAAGTTTATACTTGTCGAGGTAATTATGAGGTAATTATAAGGTCGTCAATGAGTTCTAAAGCTTGTTTTCATTATTACTATCCATCATTTACCGGTTCAGGATAAAAGTCGATACTTTTTGACAATGATTCTTGTAGCGTTAAAGTGCAACATTTATTGATTTTGACTGGGGAGATGCAATTGGAAAAAAGTTGGACTCAAGGCAATCAAGCGAGAAGGCGTAAAATAGTTACTGTCATTGATAAACTGATTGCTCAGGATTTGTTAAAGACACTTTTAGCTGTTTTGTCGGTGCTAGTCGTTATTATCGTTAGTCAAGGCTTTATCAGGATTCTTGATAAGGCTATTCAAGGACTGATTTCAAACAAAACTTTGCTGAGTATTTTAGGCTTTAAAACAATTATAACGAGTGTCGCTTTTTTACCGGCTGCCATTTTTATGACGATATTGATGGTTTTAGGCAGAATGTACAGAGATCAGGAAATGTCAGCCGTTTTTTCGGCAGGTGGCGGTCCGGGGTCCATTTATCGAGCCGTTTTTTTATTGGTTTTTCCCTTATCAGTATTAGCTGCCGGATTATCTTTATATGTTGCACCATGGGCAGAGTCCAGAATCGCGCAATTGATGCATCAGGATGAGGAGTCGTCCGATCTCAGAGGAATCTCAGCAGGAAAATTTAGCGAGTATAGTCAGGGTGATCTGGTTCTCTATGTAGAGCGTATGGATACGGATAAAAGAATGCATAATATTTTTGTGCAAAACAGACAGCATGGAAATGTTGAAATTATCAATGCTGAAGCCGGTCGGATGGAGGCTTTCGATGATGCCAATTACATGATTTTAGAAAATGGTGAGCGCATACAAGGGCAGCCAGGAGCGGTAAATTATGTTATTGAGCAGTTTGTAGAATACGCGGTACGAATGAATACAAAAGAAACAGTAATTAGTTTTGCTCGAGAGGCGGTTGCCATTGATGTATTAGTAAGTTCCAAGCTAGTAACCGATGTTGCAGAATTACAGCGTCGCTATTCAATTCCTGTCGGTATCATGTTGCTCAGTTTTATTGCCGTACCTTTGGCTCAGATTTCGCCACGCGGCGGTGTTTACGGAAATATGCTGGTTGGATTTGTTATTTATTTCAGCTATGGAAATTTCGTTCGTGTCAGTCAGACCTGGGTAGCCAAAGAAGCTATTCCTGTATGGGTCGGTAGTTATGGCGTGAATATGGTTCTCTTGTTTATAGGCGTGGTTTTATTGGCAAGATTGTACGGTTGGCGCTGGCTAATAATTAAGGCCAGGGAAAAGGTGGTTGGGTGAATGTATTAACCACTTATATGGTAAGAGAGATTTTAAAGGGTTCCTTTATTGCGCTTTTATTATTACTGACTTTATTCGACTTGTTTACGTTGAGTGATGAGTTAAGGTTTCTTGGCAAAGGCAGTTATGGCTTAAAAGAAATTTTTTATTTTCTTGCCCTGACTTCACCGACTACTTTTTATGAACTGGTTCCTGCTTCTGCTTTATTGGGTAGTCTATTCATATTGGGCAATATGGGCGCTAATCGCGAACTTATTGCGATGCAAGCGGCGGGCTTGTCTATTTTCGGAATTATAAAAGCTGTCATGTTAGCCGGCGCTATTTTAGTGATTATTTCTGTGCTTGTAGGTGAGATTATTGCGCCAAATGCCGAGCGGGAAGCACGAACACTGAAGGTTACGGCTCAGAGCGGACAGATTCTTTTGAATGCAAGGTATGGACTTTGGTTACGTGAGGGAAAACGATTCATTAACGTAAGGCAGGTCAAAGATGATGGCAATCTTGCCGACATCAGTATTTATCAGTTGGGTGATCAGCACCATTTGCAGCAGGTAATTCATGCTGATCAGGCGACATTTATCGCTGATCAGCAATGGCGGCTTGAACACATAAAATATTCTGATATTTCAACAGAACAAATGACTGCAAGTCAGCAGGCCGAGCAGACATGGATATCATCTATAGAACCGAATTTATTGAAAGTTGTAGTTGTGAGTGCCGACAATTTATCACTCTACGATCTGGCTATGTATGTTGACTATTTAAAAGAGAATCATCAAAAGGCACAGGTTTTTGAGGTGGCATTCTGGGGCAGAGTGGTCAATCCATTACTTACATTTATTATGCTGCTGGTTTCCGTTCCCTTTGTTATTGGCGTTAAGAGAGGTGTTAATGTTGGCGGCAGGATGATGATAGGGGTAATGATTGGCATGGGATTTAATCTTATTGATAAGATCGTCGGCCATGTCGGGTTGATTTATGACCTTAGTCCACCGCTAATTGCTATTGTGCCAAGTATTGCAGCCTTATTGTTGGCAATATTTGCCATCAGTCGACTACGGGTTTAATTCATATTTTGCCTGGATGTTCCTCCAAGTTTATTCATCTCGGTTTAATCATTTAGTCGGGTATTTTTGAGAGAGTTTTTATGTTGCGATGGTTTAAACGAATTGTTATTTCATTATTATTTTTATTTTTGGTTCTTTTTGCATTTATTCGTTTTCAGGGGTTGCAATATATTGCGGCATACTTAGGTTCAGGTTTTGCAAGGAACTTACCCGATTTGAATAGTTTTCCAAAGCAGCCAAGTTGCAATACTCCGCCTATCAAGGTATTAAGCTATAACGTGAGGTATGGATCAACAACAATCGAGGCAATGGCTACACGCTTTCGTAATGGAGATACCGGCGATAGTTTTTTGCCGTGGTCTGTTCGCTTACCTGAAATTCGTGAGCGCATTGCCAGTTATACGCCTGACTTAATGGGGTTGCAGGAAATGGAAACGGATAAGGATATTAATGCGATCGTTTCCCGCGATCAGTATACCTTGGTGAGTTATCATTTAGGTAATTTCGAATATGGTGATTCGGCTCTTTTGTATAAAACAGCACGTTTTGAGCAACTGGATTCCGGACAGCTTTGGCTAGGGCCAAATCCTGAGTTACCCATGTCTTTAGGTTTTAAGCGACTAGCCATGATTCGTTACAGTAATTGGGTGTTACTGCGGGATAAGTCGACCGGATTTATCTTTATGTATGTAAATACGCATTTTGATAATGCCAGTAAAAACAAAGATCCTAGTTCAATTTTGTTTCGTGAGCGTATTACGGGCTTGGTTGCAGGTGTACCGATGATTGTAAGTGGTGATTTTAATACGACAGCCAGTACTGAGCGCTACTATCGTTTTACAGGGAGTAATGAGCATCCATCCTTATTACAAAATACCTATGATAGCTTTAAAAATAAATCTCAGGGTGATATAACAGCTCATCCAGACAATCTTATTGATCATATTCTGGTAGGAGGTCCCTGCAATGTAGACGCCGATCAATGGGTTGTTGATTCGCTTCCATTGAAGAATGGTCAAGCTATGTCAGATCACTATCCGGTTTTTGCGCAAGTAAATTTCTCTTCAAAACCGATAGATCGCGAAGCGTTACAGTAGATAAAGTTTTTTAATAAAAAAGACCCTTTATAAAAAGGCGGTGAAAATTGCCTCAACTGGCGAATATTTTTAAGGCATCCATTGCGTCATTAATTTGTTGTTTTGCTTCGTGCAACAGGTTTAATGAAAGTTCAGGGGATAATGAAAAGTCTTTTAGTTTGCTAGCCGCTGGAATCGACGTAATGTTTGGTAAATCGGGTTGGCCTATTTTGCTGTGTAATCGGGAAAGCACAATGATGTCGGTAAGGTTAAGTTCTTCGCCATTACTTTGGAACCAGTCGCTAGAATAAAGTGCGACGTTAAGAAACTCTTCGGAAAATCCCCAGTCGAGCAGAATCTTGTATCCAACAGGACCAGTGACGAAAGGGAGTGCCTCTGCAATATCTGATTCAGAGAAATATTCTTTTGGAAGTTTTGCTGCAAAATTTAGGAACGGCACCGCGCCGAGGTCACAAACAAGACCTGCAAGCAAGGCTTCTGAAGGATTATTTTGTTTGGTGAGAGTAGCTAACACATGGCTTAGCGTAGAAATATTGAGACTTTGTCTCCAGATATTATCAAGGTGTTTTTTGATGGAGGGGGATTTACTTTTAAAAATATGACTTAAGTTCAGGCCGATAACCAAATTACGAGTGGCATTCAAACCAATACGATTTACCGCTTCAAAACAGCTTTTCGCAGGATTTATGCTGACATACAGAGGGCAATTGGCTAAACCGATAAGCTTGGCAGAAATAACTGGATCAAGTTGAATGATTTTTAC
This sequence comes from uncultured Methylobacter sp., assembly GCA_903832775.1. Taxonomy (GTDB): domain Bacteria; phylum Pseudomonadota; class Gammaproteobacteria; order Methylococcales; family Methylomonadaceae; genus Methylobacter_A. The sequence continues at coordinate 27,182 of CAILCX010000097.1, forward strand.
AGCGTCTGCAATGCCGATATCGCGCTCCATTGCATGCTGCAACTTAATTGCAATATTAGGTAAAGATGGGATCTCAAGTTCTTCATTGTTATAGTATTGAACAAAGTAGCGTAATAAGTTATTTTTTACTAATTCGTCAGGAACAATTAGCGCTGAACTAGTCGAAGATGCCATGAATCTACTGGCCATGATGTTTTTTGAGACGCGTAATACACTTACTTTTGTTTTAGTAATGGCTGATGTAGTGTGTATTGAACCGCTAGAAAGTGGAAATCTGGCTGCGCCAGATCCAGAGGTAATCTCATAATTTTGGCCATTTTCATCAGATAAGGTAACAGTCCCTTTTAACAAATACAGCGCTGAGTCAGTAAGGTCACCGACTTGAAACAAATTGGTATGCTCAGGAAAAAATTCGGACTTGAGATCAGAGGTGAAGGCTAGAAGTTTTACATTGTCATAGTTTCTGATAGGAAAAAGTTCTTTTAACATATCCATAGAAACCTCATCACCGCCGATAGGTTTTTTCTCTGACTTGGTTTTCTTATCTTTAAAAAATATTTTGATAAAAGACATATTTTTAAGAATAGTTAACATTGGGGAATATTCAGTGCTTATAGTCTACAAAATATACTTAAAAACTGCGACGTATATTATGATTTTCAATTGGGTGTTGCAGGATTAAAAACGTATGGATCGAGCAAACACTGGGAGTCAGGTGTTCTGATTTTTTAAATTAAATAAAATTAAGTGGTGATAGTATGGCAGTTAGAGCTTTCAATAATAAGCAACCCAAGATTGGCAAAGCGGTTTTTATAGATGAGAGTGCTGTGGTAATTGGTGATGTTACTTTAGGTGAGAATGTTTCTATATGGCCTACGGCAGTAGTCAGGGGGGATGTTGAAAGTGTCACGATTGGCGAGAACACTAATGTGCAGGATGGTTCAGTATTGCACGTCACTCACGCAGGTAAATATACGACTCAAGGCCAGCCATTAACGATTGGTAAAGGCGTAACAATAGGACATAGGGCTGTGGTTCATGCCTGTGCTGTGGGGGATTATTGTTTGCTCGGTATGGGAGCGATTATCATGGATGCAGCTGTTTTGGAAGATTACGTGATGCTGGGCGCAGGTACTTTGGTGCCTCCAGGGAAAAAGCTTTTGAGCGGCTATTTATATATGGGAGTTCCAGCTAAACAAATAAGAATTTTAACTGTAGATGAAAGACACTTCCTTGAATACTCATCAACGCAATATGTTAGGTTAAAAGATGAATATTTGATGATGTTAAGTCCGACTTAGCCTGAGAAGCTAAAGCCTTGTTCAAGAAAAAGCCTGATACAGGCTTCTACGACAATTGGATCAAAAAATTTTTTATGCTGTGAAATTTCTTCCAAAGCAGCATTAATGCCCAGTCCGGCCCGGTAGGGTCGATGAGATGTCATGGACTCAACGACATTACCTTTTGAAACTGCATAGTTTGACCGTTTCCCCCTTTTTTTAAATCGCCTCGCTATGTTTTTTAAGCATCGTTTCAGCGGCAGGGGCTAAGGTATTGCCATTATCAACTCTCTCAGTAACGGATTTCTTGGATACGAAATCGATTTTTTCCGGTAGCCCATCGGTTAATATTTTGGTTTATATAGTTCCTTCATAGTCGGTAACTTGTTTGAGTTGTGATAGTTCTTTTATTGAAAGTACGCGATTGATGTTCAATAAAATTATAAACGCATCTCCAACTCTACCCATCGATTGAATAAAATCAGTCCTGATGTCGGCACCAAAATCGGGTGGTGGCATAATGTTCACTTCGGGTATCTCCAAAATTTCATCAACCGCATCGACAAGCATTCCAAGTAACTGGGAATCATCTTTGTACTCAACCTGGACCAGTACAATGCAACTGCGCTTTGTCATTTCGCTACTGTTTCGACCGAGTCGAGCAGATAAATCAATCACAGGAACTACATTCCCCCGTAAATTAATAACGCCACGAATGTAATCGGGGGTCATCGGTACGTCAGTAATCGTGTTGATTTCGATAATTTCTTTGACATCCAAAATACTGATGGCCAGATTTTCATTGCCCGCACGAAAAGTCAAATACTGGCGCAATTGATCCTGAGCCATTAGTTCCGTTTTTCCTTCTTTTTTTTGCAATAGTTGGTTCATGTTTATTCCCCCTGTCAAAATCGTTCAAAATCATTTTCATTAAACTCCGGTTTCTTGCCGCCGGCCTTGGGACCTGACATTGGCTTGAGGGGCGCTGTTACTCCCCCACCTGAACTTAAATGGGGGGTTGCTTTAGCGGAGTATTGTTTTA
>CAILCX010000098.1 GCA_903832775.1 uncultured Methylobacter sp.
AGCAAAAACTTGTGGATAAACCGCATTGATATAAATTGGGTCGTTAGTGATATCAGCATCTTCGCGCCCACCTGTATACCAGTTCCAAGATACGTTATGTGCTGATAATAACTCACCTATATTGGCGACAGTTTGTGGCGGATAAGTGAATTTATCTGGACCTAAAGCATTTGGTTTACCGTCAACCTGGTATGGCGGGTTGTAGTTGTTGACCAGATAATAAGCGCCGTTTTCACAGTTACTTGAACGTTTTTCAGAATTTAGAAAATCTAAAATTGCGGAAACACCGGGTTGACCAGCATCAGAACAATTCACATAAGAACCGCCTTCATAGCCGTCGTTGGTATAAAAATTGTTAGTTCCAGCTAAAGGATCAGGATTTTCGATTTGATTGGCCGGAGGAGTCGCCAAAACACCGTTTTCTCTATAAACAGCTACGTCTCCAGTTGCCAGGGCAAAGAAGTTGGCACCGGTTCCGCCCAATATGGATTGATGATAGTTATCACTGATCGCCCAGTTTTGTGCCAGTTGTTTAAAATACGGCGCATCACCCTGATTCATATTGAAAAAGCCCATCAACTCGCCGCCTTGGCCAGGATTTGCTTGCGTTACACCTGAAGTGGCGCCGCCAGTACCGGTCGAAGCAGTAACCCAGGTAAACAAATCCAGTTTTGAATTATTTCCACCGGTTTGCTGCCACATTTGAAAAAAACGGTGCGCAGGATCGCCGGTTACTGATTGATAACCACCGCTAAATTTGGTGATTTGAAAGGAACCGTTTGCAGTCAAATTTGCAAAGCGTGGGTCGGGGATATTACCGTAAAGCGAAAGTGTTACAGGATCATAAGCACCGGTCAGCATAGGTTGTGGCAAAACACTATAAGCGCCGGTACGACTCGGGTTTAAGCTATAAGCCATGCTTTCGGTTGCTTTAGATTGAACAGATTTACGGTAATTGGAACCGGGGGTGCCGTCAGCTTTAACAATACCTTGAGAAACCAGGTTGTTAATAGATTGTCCACGCGGTGCGAGGTAAGTTCCGAACAAAGTGTCGAAAGTAACGTTTTCACCGGTGACCACGATCAAATGTTTGATCGGCGTAGTAGTGGTTGCCGCCATTGACGGGTGAACAGTAGCTAGGGTTGTCAGTATTGCAACTGTCAATGGTAATTTTTGTAAGGTATTCATAGTCATTCAATTCCTTCATATTTTTAGGAGCTTCGACTATAAGGCCTCAATGTTAAAGTATTGTTACAGTTGATAATTTAATATATAAAAGGGGCGTAAGTGATCATAATTAGCTGGCTGCTTAAATGTAAATTAGCCAGGCGGAATTGAAGTCTACTTAGAATCTTAATTGCTTGTAACAGTATTTAAGGATGATTTTGAAAGAGCTATTTGCCTGACTAGCCAGATAATGCGCTCAAAAATACCTGTGCTCACAAATAGCGCCTGTCTCTCCGTCAGATCTCCGGATTTTTCTGAAAGCATTGAATCGCGAATTTTGTCCATCAGCTTGCCGCGGTCTGACGTGAGAGTAAGTAACAGTTCTCGGTCCTCATTCCCATCCTTTGTTAGTGCTTCAGCTAACATGATTAATACAAGATGTAGGCCTTCAGTCATTGACGCAGTCCACCCGGAGTCTGGATTTTTTGTGGCTTGAAGTGTTTCGACAAAACTGGCGAGAGAATTTTGTAAGGACATAATTGCTTCATTAAGGCTTTGAAGTGCAAAAATTCGCTCAATTGCTGTTTCTGAGTCATTATGAAGCGCTGTTTCTTCCATAAATGATCTGATTTTGTTACCCAAATGACAGGCTGCGGAATGCCTGATATCTATTGGGATTTTGGCTATAGTAGTTTCTGTTTCAAGTCGTATAGTTTCTAGATATTCTGGAAGGGCTATCAAAAGTCTGTCTTGCTCCTTAGTTGCAAGAATTATTGCCATGTCCGCATCCGCTGAAGCTTCAGGGTAAATATATAGAGGCGTGAACAACTTTTCATCTAGGGTTGGCGGACATAACCAATCCAATAAAGAGAGTAACTGGTTTTGTATCAATGAGGCAGTGATTGCCCCGGTCAGTTGTAGTGAAAGATAGATTAACGCAATCAAGGTTCCAACTGAAATATCATTATAAAAAGGAAAAAGAGTGGTTTTTATCCAATCTTGATCCAGCCAGAAAAGAGGTAAGAGCACAGTTACCCCAAGAAGTTTTACCAGACTTTGATATATGGCCAGTTGTCGTATCTTTCCATGCATTCGGGACGTGGCAAGAACAACGCTAAGTCCTGAGCCGGCGCTGGCTCCAAAAACAATTGCCACTGCGTCATGAAACGGGAGAACTCCCGAAATAGTTAAGGTAATTGCAAGCATGGAGACACTTGCCGAGGAACGTGTGATCAAAGCGACTATAATGCCGATTGCAAAACCAATGGCACTGGCTTCAGAGGCAAACCCTATAAAGGCCTTTACCGATTCTGATTCGCTAAGTCCAATACCCGCTTCTTTTATCATGCCTAGCCCCAGCAAAAGGATGCCGAATGAAAACAAAAAAGCAATTATGTGTTTACTCCCAATATTGTCCACTGCATTAAATAAGTGAGCTATCCCCACCAATCCCATTACATAAATACCGGCAAGCTGAACATCGACGGCTGCGAGAAACACTAGCAGGGATGTTCCAACGCTAGACCAGCAGACCAGTAATAGAACGCAGTTGAAGGCTAAAGCCCCCGAATTTAAAAGCCCCATGCAAACATACACTGAAGCGGTTGAACTTTGGGTAATTATTCCAAGCAAGCTACCGGTACTAGCGCAGCTAAGGGGGTTCGCAGTGATTTTTGATAAAAAAGCCCTCATTTTGCCAGCTGAAAGGACCTGCATGCTGGCGGCAAGATGATGTAAGCCAGTAAAAAAAAGTCCAAGTCCAGCTAAAGTCAGAGTAGTTTGATTCATATTAAAATCTTATCGTAGTTTTAGACATGGTTTGTCATACAGGATTGATATGCTTATGACCAGATTGTATAAATTATAGAGCACTACTCTATAAACGTATGATTCATCTGTTCGTAAAATAATTTAAACAGTTATAACTGAAAAATATAAAAATATGGAGTTAAATATTTAAAATATTCTGCAAGTCACATAACCGTCACTTTATAAGTTTGCTTATTCAAAATAATAGGGGGTGAGGCAATATACGTGTTGCTTAATGTTCAGAATAAACTAAAATGTTTTAGGTAAACCCTACTGTTTTAAGAATTCAGGCTAATCAGTTGCAACTATAATCTATACAATAAAATTAAGGGAAATCATGGAAATCACGCACGAAACCTTAGAAAATGGTATTTTTAGAGTCTATCTATCCGGACGAATGGATGTGTTGGGCGCGCAAGCCATTGATTTAAAATTTACCGCGCTTACCGCAACCAAAAAAGCCTTCATTTTGGTCGATATGTCAGATGTTAGTTTTCTTGCTTCTTTGGGAATGCGTACTCTGATATTTTCTGCCAAGGCTTTAGCCAGCCGTGGCGGGTCCATGGTGCTTTTTAACCCACAGGCCAATGTGCTGGATGTATTGGAAACCTCAGGAGTTTCCAGTTTGATTCAGATTCATCATGATCTTGATCTGGCTATAGATGCCTTGATCAAACAGCAGGAAGAATAAACGTCCAATCCCTCTCGGATCAATATCATGTCTACATCTTCCTCAACTAGCGAATTTTCAACTTCATTAAGCATTAGCAACCAATTTGAAGATTTGATGAGGGTGTCAGTGTGGCTGGAGCATATGGCCCAGCGTTACCAACTGGCAGAACCTACTGTTTTCAAACTGGATCTGGTATTGAACGAAGCCTTGCCTAATATCATAAGCTATGCCTTTGATGATGATTTGCGCCATGATATTGTCATAAAACTTGAAGACCATAGCGATCAGGTATTTCTTGAAATAATCGATGACGGCTTGCCTTTTGACCCTTTCAATCCGGCTCCCCTTCCTCCCGGATTACATTCCCTGGAATCCGCATCAATTAATGGGCGCGGTATTCATCTGATCACTTCTTATACGGATGCCCAGGAATACCAATACGTTAATAATCTCAATATTATGCGCGTAGCGATTGACAAAGCATCTGTATTAAACAAGCGCTCTGCTGAAAATATTTCTTAATGGAACAGGATAATAATACCGGATTGTTACCAGCCAAAGATTCACTAGACCCCAAGCGGTTTGTTCCTGTTCATCGGGACATATTAATTTCCTTGCCGCTTGTTGCCGGTTTACCTTATCAAATTCTGGAACCTTTTCTGCTCAATTGCGAGTATAGGCAACTGCAAAGCCAGGAGCAGCTTCTTTCGCCCGGGCAAAACAATGATTATTTGTATGTGTTACTTTCCGGTCAATTGAGCGCACACATCAAACAAAATGAAGCAGACAAAGGCTTTCGTATCCTGGCTGGCGAATTTGTTGGCGAAGTATCCATTGTTGATAATCAACCGCCAACTTCCTTTGTTAGTGCCACACAAGACAGTTTCTTGTTGTGTATTCACGAGACGGTATTATGGTCGGAATTTATGCGGATTCCCGGAGCAGCAAGAAACATGCTCCAGCAAATCAGCAAACGTTCCCGGGCACGTAATCTCAGTATGGAGAAGTCCCTGGAAAAGACTTTGCGTCTTGAGCTGCTGGATAAGGAGCTCCGCATCGCCCAAGACCTGCAAATCAGCATGTTGCCGCAGCCGCCTTTTTTTCCTTTGCATCGCGGAGTGCAAGCCGCTGCAATGATGAAAGCGGCAAAAGAAGTGGGCGGTGATTTGTACGATGCTTTTCCTCTGGATGACGACAGAGTATGTGTGGCCATAGGTGATGTAGCCGGAAAAGGCATCCCCGCAGCGCTGTTCATGGTGCGCACCATCACTGTGCTGCGTACCGAAATGATGAAAACCAGGGATTTGCAGCAAACCATCAGCGCAATGAATGTGATCTTAAGTCAGGACAATCCGCAATGTATGTTCGTGACCCTGATGATCTGTGTTCTGAATCTGAGCAACGGTGAATTGCAGTATGTCAATGGTGGTCATAATCGACCGTTATTTGGTCAGGTAGGAAAAGGTTTTGAGTATTTGGAGCAACCCAAGGGTATTTTGGTTGGCATTAACCCGATGGCCAATTACCAGGTCGCTACCCGTTTTATGATCCCCGGAGAGATATTGATTTTGTATACTGATGGGGTTACAGAAGCTAATAATCCCGAGCAGGAGGAATATAGCGATCTAAGGTTGCTGGAGTTTATTAATCAGAATGAAAAGCAGGCTGTTGGCAATATTGTTACTGATATTGAGGAAGCTGTGCAGATTTTTGTTGCTGGTGCGGAACAGTCGGATGATTTGACTATGTTGGTGTTGGGTTATGTAGGTGTTTGAATTACAATTATTATGACAATAATACTGAGTTCTTGTGTATCTCTGGAGATTTTAAAAAATCACACTGGTTTTTTAGACTCGACCCATTGCTGAATCAGAGCTTTCAAATATGAGGTTAATGACCACGTCATTTATCTAATAGCCGATATCGCAAAAACTGTTATCTGGCGCCTAGCCAATTGTTTCTGTACTCAGTTCTTGTATAAATAACGTGTTCATTATCTCCACAAACTTGCACGCTTGAAGCATATAAATTGGCGGATATTTTTATCTCACCGAGCATGTTTTTAAAGCATAAATTAGAAGAAATGGGGTTTGCCGGGGACATCGTTTATCTACCGAATTTTATAAAATTAGAAGAAAACACCCCGGCGTATAATTGGGATGAA
>CAILCX010000099.1 GCA_903832775.1 uncultured Methylobacter sp.
TGCAGGAATGTTGCTTCCTAATACCGTCAAGCTGGCGAACAGGGTGATTGTATTGCCGACAGGTTCAAGCATAGGGGAAAATCAGGTTGAGATGATAGCGGATATTTTTAAGCTTCTTTCACGATCGAATGAGTTTGCCGCCGAAATTGGCGATCAATTTGCGAGAAATTTGCAATGAGCTTCTATAGCCCTGAAGCATTACACAAGCTGGGATTTATGTCAGTGGGCGAAAATGTGCGACTCTCAACGAGAGCTTCAATTTATGGAGCATCGCGAATTTCGCTTGGATCGCATAGTCGTATAGATGATTTCTGTGTCTTATCTGCTGGAGATGGTGGTATAGACATCGGGCGGAATGTTCATGTCGCAGTCATGAGTTCACTGATTGGGAAAGGGCATATAAAAGTTGGTGATTTCTGCAACATTTCCAGTCGGGTAAGTATTTATTCATCAAGCGATGACTACAGTGGTGAGTTTATGACGAACCCTACTGTTTCCGAAGAATTTACCAATGTAGACCATCGCGGCGTAACACTGAATCGGCATGTCATCATTGGTTCCGGGACGGTTATTTTGCCGGGGGTCACAGTTGGTGAAGGTGTTGCTGTCGGTGCATTGAGTTTGGTTGCAAAGGATTTGGAATCCTTTAGTATATATTCAGGCTCACCTATAAAGCTGCTAAAATCAAGAAGTAAGCGGCTACTTGAATTAGAAAAGCTCTACTTGGATACTGTTCACACATGTCCTTAACTCAAAGATCCTTGACAGCTGTCTTTTGGAGTGGCGCTGATATTTTTATGCGTCAAGGGCTTCAGTTTTTTGTTTCGATCCTGTTGGCACGGTTGTTATCACCAGAGGAATTTGGTTTGCTGGCGATGTTGTCGCTTTTTACCGGTATCGCGGGATTATTTATTGATAGCGGTTTCAGTTCGGCACTTATTCAGCGACAGGACATCACGCACAAAGATGAATCCACTGTCTTTTTTTTTAATCTGGGTACGGGGCTGTTTGTAGCTATGGGACTTTGTCTGGCGGCTCCGTTGATAGACCGGTTTTTTGAGCAGTCCATCATTCCGGATAAGACCTTTATGACAACCTTAAATCTTTACTCAGTGCCGTGGCTTGCAACTTTCTTCGAGCAACCAGTTTTGCAGAGCCTGACCTATGTAATGGCCTTTAATCTTTTCGTGTGTTCATTTGGGTCTATTCAAAGTGTACTAATGACCAAGGCTCTCGACTTTAAGACTCTGATGAAAATTGGTGTAGTGGCATCGCTGCTTTCAGGTCTATTGGCTGTGGTCTTAGCATTGAAGGGATTTGGCGTTTGGAGTCTGGCGCTACAAACCCTGGTTTCAACCTTAATTACGGTGACGTTGCAGTGGCTGTGGCATCCATGGCGACCACAATGGATTTTCAGCTTTGCCTCTCTACGTTCACTGTTCCGTTTTGGCGGGTTCCTTTTACTTTCGGGCCTTTTGGATACGCTGTATACACGAATCTACAGCATAATTATCGGTAAGTTGTTTTCCGCCAGGGAGCTGGGTTTCTATACTCGCGCCGACAATACACAGCAGTTACCCGTAAACGTGCTGACTAATGTACTCCATCGCGTAGCCTTCTCCGTATTTTCTGCTGCTGCGGCCGACAAGGCGCAGCTGGCAAGGGGAATGCGTAAAGTACTGCTGATGATTATGCTGTTCAATATACCAGCCATGCTGGGGTTAATGGTGGTGGCTGAGCCTCTCGTGATCACTCTTATTGGTGAGAAGTGGTTACCGAGCGTGCCGATTCTACAAGTGCTTTGTCTCAGTGGGGTGATTTGGCCACTGCATGTGATCAATCTCAATGTGCTCATGGCACAAGGACACTCGAATCTATTTTTTCGTATTGAGATATTGAAGAAAACTATTTGTATAGTTGCCATTGTGGTGGCTAGTTTTCATGGGATACTCGCTATAGCCTGGAGCCAAGTCGTCGTGGGTATATTGTGTTTCATGATAAACGCACATTACACTGGGGTTTTTCTTGGATATTCTGCCTGGAAACAAACTCAGGATCTGCTGCCCTATCTGGCAATATCAATTCTAATGGCATTATCTGTATGGCCTATCCATATTTATTCCAGCCTACAACCAGCCGCTGAGCTTGGGGTTATGATCGGATTGGGTGCGTTCATTTACCTGCTGGCCTGTCGTTTGTTTCGTTTGAAGGCCTTTAACGAATTATGGGCTTTACTTGTCGTACGCGAAAAATCTGTGCCTAATCTTTACGCGGAGAACCCATGAACCAAGAAGCAAATTGCGAAGTAAAATATACCGAAGTAAGTGATTCGGCAGTTATGGCATTAGTGCCTGTTGTTAGTATTCATATGATAACTTATAACCATGGCCAATACTTGGCCGAGGCTATTGAGGGCGTAATCGCACAGAAGACCGATTTCCCTATTGAACTAATCATTGGCGAGGATTGTTCTACCGATAACACCCGCGAGATTGCACTGGATTACCAGCGCCGTTATCCGCACCTAATTCGTGTTATATATTCGGAACATAATGTTGGAATGCACGGTAATTTTCGTCGAGTTTTAGATGCTTGTCGGGGAGAATTTATCGCATTATGTGAAGGGGATGATTACTGGATCAATCCTGAGAAACTAAGCGAACAAGTAGCTGTTCTTTCGAGAATGACTAATATCGATATAACTTTTCATAGTTGTTATATTAAATACGAAAAACAACAAACTCTAAATCTATCCCATGTCCACGCTTCAACTGATAAGATAATTACATGTTCCGAGGTGGTTGATGGGGATAGATTCTTTCTAATGGGTTTTATGTCTACAGCAACCATTATGGTTCGTCGCAGCCTACTTTTGTCAATACAAGATTGGTTTGATGTAACACTGACGCCAGTTTTAGACCACATTGTGCAGGTTTTTGGTTCAAGAAATGGCGCTTACTATCTTAATAGACCAATGAGTGTTTATCGTACAGAGGTACAGGGATCTTGGTCAGAAAGAATTGGAGAGATAGATGCATATGGCAAAACCCAGATAGAATTCCTTTTTATGTTTATAAAATTAAAACAAGCAATTCCTGAACAAAAAGAAGCTTTCCAGCGATGTATTCTATCTTGTTGCGCTGATTTATTGATAAGAGCAAAAAAAGAGAATTTTATACAATTGAGAGAATTATTTTTATCTGTACACAGTGATATTTATGAACTAAAAGAAATTGACAGTCACAATATCGAATATAAGCGCTTGGAATGGGAATATTTCAAAGAACTTGCCGTTGATAGTGGGAAGACCAAGATTCTGAGTGATAAGGTATGTGGGATATCTTGGCAATTATTTAGGGTAGTCAAATCATTGTTTATATATGGAACATCTGTTTTGAAAAGCATTAAAACCAATCAATCCGTACTAGGCACACATGAAAAAATGATCGAAAAGTGGAAAACAGAAGTGCAAAGAGGTTATCTAATTGCCCGCTGGCAAAACCTTGGCAGATTGATCCTTAACGACCTAAGAACGTTTGGATGAGCGCATCAATGATGGAACATCAAACTAAAACATTGGCCGATTACCTTGACCTTGTAAAACGGCGCAAGTATTACATTATTGTGACTTGGCTGTTGGTTAGCCTGGCGTCGGTAATAGTTGCCTATAATTTACCCAAGCTTTATCGCTCTACGGCAACCATATTGATTGAAGCGGCCATTCCGACAAAATTGTTTGAATCGTCAACATCTCAATTTTCCGAGGAGCAGATTCAATCAATTTATCAGAGGGTGATGACTACCGATAAGGTACTGTCAATTATTGAAGATAGTGGTCTTTATAACGAAGCAAAAAACGGTTCTACAAAATACGAACTAACCGAGCTGTTTAAGAAGAATGCTGAAGTCAAGCTAGCCAAATCAACTTTAACACCCCAGACGCATTCGGGAATGGCTGAAATTGCCTTTGACGTTTCATTTACTGATATTGATGCAAGCAAGGCACAAGAGATTGCCAGTAAATTAGTTACGCTATTCATTGCACAAAATGATAAGGCTAGAACGCAACGTGCTATTAAAGCGACTGATTTCCTGATAGAGGAGTCGGATAAATTAAATCAAGACTTACAGGAAATTGACAAAAAAATCGCCCAATATAAGGAACTAAATAATTTTAGCCTGCCAGAACAAATGCAGGGGAATTTGTCATTAATAGATCGTACCGAGAATGAGCTGAGAGATACCGATAACCAGATTCGTAGTACAAAAGAACATATCGTATTTTTAACGGCAGAGTTGGCAAGGGCACAAAAAGATATTCCTGGCAGTCTGGAAAAAAACACGCCCCAGAATCGGGAGGATGAACTTAGAATTTTGCAGGCGCAATACTTAAAATATTCAGGCATTTACTCAGAGATACATCCTTCGGTTATTCGGCTTAAGCGTGAAATTAAAGCGTTAGAATCCAGTTTTAATGAGAAACCCGTTGCTGGTGCAATTCAGGAACAATTGCTAGATGCAAAACTAGAACTAAAGTTATTAGAAGAAACCTATACAGCTAACCATCCCGATGTAGTGCAACAAAAAAAACAGATAGAGGCTTTGGAACAGCAATTGAAAAAAGCTCCGGCAATTACTAAGTTGGAAGGGGATTCGGTTTTGCATAAGGCTAATCCGGCTTATTTTGGTGTTGAAGAACAGTATAAAAGTAGTCAGTCAGAACTCCAGTCATTATTTCAAAAGAAGGAGTATCTGAAATCGAAACTTGAAAAAATGCAGGCTGTCCTATTGGAAGCCCCTCAAGTTGAAATGGGTTATACCGATTTAATCAGAGAACGGGATAATGCGATTAAAAAATATACCCAGCTTAAAGAAAAATTACTGGATGCCAAACTAGTACAAACATTGGAACAGCAACAGCAGGGGCAAACACTTACTGTTATAGAACAGCCTGTAATTCCAGAGCAACCTGAAAAAGCAATCAGAAGGAATGTGGCCATTGGCGGTTTTTTTATGGGGATCATCGCTGGTTTTGGTATTGCGTTGTTAATGGAATATTTGGAGCCTGGAGTTAGGGGTTATCGGGCAATAATGGAAGTCACTGGTCTTATGCCGTTAGTTGTAATTCCTTATATAGAATCACCTACTGAAGTGAACAAGCGTCTTATTAAACAGAATAAAATGAAGAAAATCATAGTCTGCGCTGGTGTGACCTTAATACTGTTGGTTACTGTTTTAGTTTGCATTTATTCCGTTCCTTTAGCTGAAACCTTTATAGGGAGTAATTAATGATTAGTAACGCTAAGAGACAGGTACTCGATTCGATCCAATATACAAAAACTAAAACCACGGTTATTGATCCGGAAGTATTACGTAATAATCGTGTCATTATGGGGCTTTATAATGATCCACGAGCTGATATATTTCGAGTGCTACGAACTAATGTTCTCAAACAGTTACGCGAAAACAACTGGAACAGTTTTGCTGTAACCAGCGCGACTCTAGGTGCAGGAAAAACATTTACAGCAGTTAATCTGGCAATTGCGATAGCGATGGAAGGCAATCAAAGCGTTCTTCTGGTTGATGCTGATCTTAAGCGTCCAAGTGTGGGCAAACATCTGGGCCTTGAGTGTGAGTTTGGGCTTAACGATTATTTAAAGATGGATGTTTCATTGGAAGACACCTTGATTAATCCAGGTATTGAACGACTGGTTGTCTTGCCAGGAACCCTCTCTAAAAACAACACTTCAGAAATACTTTCTTCACTTAGGATGGTCAGTTTAATTGAAGAAATTAAATCCAGGTACGAATCGCGAATAATTATTTTTGACCTGCCGCCACTTTTTGCCGCTGATGACGCCTTGTTATTTATGCCTTATGTGGACGCTGCTTTACTGGTTGTAGAAGATGGAAAGAATACGGCCGATGAGCTTCAACATTCCATGCATATTCTGGAGCAAACCAACTTGCTGGGTTTAGTGGTGAATAAATCCAAGCAACCGATTCCTAGTTATCAGTATGGTTATGGCTATTAAAATGGAACTGCTTGAGATATAGGGCATGACCATTTAGGAATGCGAATGAAATAAGTAGAGCGTCTGTAGGGGCCAATTCATTCGCCTAGGGAGCATAAATTCGTCCCTACAGACGGGTTGATTGGTCTTTCAAACAAAGTTGCTTAAGTTATTTCATGCACGTTCCTTAGCGGGCATGATTATGAATGGATATGCAGTTTTTTATATTGACTTAAGGCCGTGGTAAATCTTGGATTGATCTTGATAACAAACCGCATGTACCTTTTTTTAAAGTGACTGGGCTATTTTATCGTTCATGAAAAATCCTTAGCCCATTGCGGATCAACCTAAAAATCATCTGCGAAAACCGATGGCTCTAACTTTCAAGCAGTTAGTGGCACCTAATCTTGCGCTTAACACTCATTTTATAATCGTTTTTACACAAAATATCTTTTAAAATAATCAAATGTAAACAACAATAAGCGTTTTAATGCAGACTTAGCTACACTATAACCAATTTTAAACATAATGGTGATCGTGATGCCTGTCTCTTCAAACAAATTAGGTTACACTTGGCTTATTGACCATTTTGCACTTCCACATCAATACCTCGCAGTTGTTTGCTGTAGCGCCAAAATTTCATCCATCAATAAAGAGGCCTCTAGCCAGCACTACCCCATCTCCTATCGCCCTCATAACGATACTGCCGTTGATCATCTAATCTTTGCACTTAAATACGAGCCACTCAATCTATCTTGTCTAGCGACTGTGTTTCGGCAAAAGTCCGTCAAACCCGAAATAGAGCTCGCATTACATAACAATCCAACCAGCAAGTACAGTCGTCTAATCGGGTTTTATTTTGAATTATTGACCCATCAGACGCTCGATGCACCTGATCTGTCCAGCGGGAACTATGTTGATGCGGTTGATGCCAAGCAGTATTATGTCGCGCCTTCGCAGCGAGAGAGAAAATTTCGTGTGAACAACAATCTGGTTGGCAATGGATGGCTATCGGCGCTTATGAAA
>CAILCX010000100.1 GCA_903832775.1 uncultured Methylobacter sp.
GACGGTGCAATTGGCTCAGTTTCCCGCTTTGGAAACCGTTGGCGTTAGCTCGGCCAAATATACTATTAAGGCCAAAAGATGGGTTATCAATGGCACTACGAACTGGTTTTCTCCCAATTTGGTAGCAACAACTGCAAGCTGCTGGACTGGCGCGGCTACAGTTCCTACGGCTTCAACGTTGATCGGTACGGTAGTGATTGCTGCGACTGGCGGCTTTACAATTGATTCGTTAACGGGGCCACAAGGCGTTGATAAAGGCGCAATTAAATGTGCAACATCAAACGGTGGGGTAGGTGCAGGTGTGACTGCGGCTAAATAATCGGGTATTGGTCAAAACGTCGGGTTGCCGAAAAGCGTGGCAGCCCGACGTGAGGGTGATTTCCAGCCTCAATGCAACAAAAAAACACCGTAATCCCTTTAAAAGTAGGGTGCGGTGTTTTTTTTTGTGTTGTGTGTATGGCGCTGCGATAACTTAAACTCCAAAGTTATTAGGGTTTACTCTTAATTTTTAGATAACACGATTTTTGTTCATTTAGTGTAGATAGTAATCAATTTGTAATATAACTTTCATTTGCTTCTGTTAATATCTTGAAGTTGTTCGATGAGCATAGGTGCTTTATGGAACTTAATTTTTTGGGTTAGTGATACTATCCAATAGAACAGTTTAGCGACTACCAACAAAGCCACCCGTTTACGTAATAAAAGGTAAAAGTTTGATTATGAATAATAATAACATCTATCGAACCATTTGGATTTCTGACTTGCATCTGGGCTCGACTCAATGTCAAGCTGATGTATTGCTTGATTTTTTAAAGTATAACGATAGCGAGAAACTCTATCTGGTCGGTGACATTATTGATTTTTGGTCACTGTCAAAGAAGATGTATTGGCCCAGGGATCATAACACTGTTATTCAAAAAGTCCTGCGTAAGGCCAGACATGGTACTCAGGTCATTTATGTTCCAGGCAATCATGACGAAAACGTCAGGCAATATGATGAGCATGTTTTTGGCGATATTGTGGTCAAAAATTCTGATATTCATACGACTGCCGATAACCGAAAATTCCTGGTTGTTCATGGCGATGAATACGATACGATTGCCAAGTATCACAAGTGGCTTGCAAAATTAGGCAGTGAGGGCTATGACTTTTTAATTTGGGTTAATCGCTTCCTGCGTATTATCAGGCGCTGGTTAGGCATACAGTCTAATTTTTCCCTTGCTGCGTTCGTCAAGTTTAAAGTCAAGAATGCGGTTCAGTTTATTTCCGATTATGAAGAAAGTATTGTCAGTACCTTAAAAGACCATAATCTGCAGGGTGTGATTTGCGGGCATATCCATCATGCTGAAATGAAAGAGATAGACGGTTTTTTATATATCAACACAGGGGATTTTGTGGAGAGTTGTACGGCAATAGTCGAGCATGCCAATGGAACGCTGGAACTTGTGAATTGGAATAAGACCGTTATTGCTGAGTTGGATGAAGTCGAGTAATGATGTTTTTTGAAGTGTGATCAAATAAAAAAGGCCTGAAAATTTTTCAGGCCTTTTTAAAATGAAACATTTTATAAGCAGAGGTTCAATCAATGATTGATCAAAGCCTTATTTAGCTTCAGTTGGTCCAACTGTAATAACTTTTAACGCATTGGTGCCGCCAGCTATTCCTTCCAGATCGCCCTGAGTGATAATGAATGTATCACCTTCGGCTGCAACTTTACGCATCTTGAGTTTTGCCAGGATAGCTCTGTTGACTTCAGCATGATCGGTTAGATCATGTTTGAACAGTACTGGAAAAACACCACGAAATAACGTAACTCTGCCAAGTGTTTCAGGATGTGGGCTGAACGCAAAAATTGGAATGCCGGAACTGATTCTGGACATCCACAAAGGTGTAGAGCCTGATTCGGTTAACGCAGCAATGCCATTGATTTTTGTATGATTAGCCAGATACATGGCAGACATGGCAATAGATTCATCGACACGATCAAATTGTTGATCGATACGATGAGTCGATACACGAACTACCGGTTGTTTTTCTGCTTCAATACAAACGCGATGCATCGCTTCAATGGCTTTAATCGGATATTTACCCGAAGCCGTTTCAGCAGATAACATGATCACATCGGTACCGTCATAAACCGCATTGGCAACGTCAAAAACTTCCGCACGCGTAGGAATCGGATTTTCAATCATTGACTCCATCATTTGTGTGGCGGTAATAGCAACACGATTGAGTTCTCTGGTGCGTTTAATCAACATCTTTTGCACGGCAGGCAAGTTGGCATCACCAATTTCAACGCCCAAATCGCCACGGGCAACCATCACTGCATCTGATGCCAGAATAATCTCATCCATGACATCGGGCACAATGGCTTCTGCCCGTTCAACTTTTGACACAATGCCGGCATTACAACCTGCAGCCACTAACAAACGACGTGCTTCATGAAGATCTTCAGCGCAACGTGGAAAAGAAATAGCAACATAATCGCATTTCATGACCGCAATTGTCTTAATGTCTTCCTTGTCTTTTTCAGTCAATGCCGCAGCAGAAAGACCGCCACCCATCAAATTGATACCTTTGTTGTTGGATAAGTCGCCGCCAACAATTACCGTACAGTTAACGCGCATGTTTTCAACATTGACTACATCAAGGACGATACGTCCATCGTCAAGTAGCAATCTGCTGCCGGGCCTAACTTCCAGAGCCAAAGGTTCGTAAGTAATACCCACTTGAGTATTATCACCTGCCAAAGGATCAAGATTGATGTCCAGAGCAAAATCTTGCCCTTCTTCCAACTGCACCTTGGTATCTTTAAAGCGCGCAATACGGATTTTAGGTCCTTGCAAATCAGCCAAAATGCCGACTAATCTGCCTGTTTTCAGGCTAAGTTCGCGTACTGCATTGGCTCTTTTAATGTGATCTTCAGCAGAACCATGAGAGAAGTTCATGCGAACAAAGTCAACACCTGCAGCAAACATACCTTCGAGTACGCCAGGTTTGTCAGTTGCAGGTCCCAGTGTTGCTAAAATTTTGGTTCTTCTTAACATTAGGTAGGTAATCCGTTACTTTGCGTTGACTAAAGCAATTGTCGTATCCAACATACGGTTTGAGAAACCCCATTCGTTGTCATACCACGATAAAACCTTTACAAAGCTGCCATTGATGACTTTAGTTAAAGCAGAGTCATAAACAGAAGATGCAGGGTTGTGATTAAAATCGATTGACACCAGTGGTTTGGTATTGATGTCCAGAATGCCTTTTAAAGGACCTTCTGAAGCTGTTTTCAGGATTTGATCAATTTCTTCTTTGCTAGTGTTTCTCGCTGCCTGGAAAGTTAAATCAACAACAGAAACATTGATAGTTGGTACGCGCATGGCGAAACCATCCATTTTTCCAACCAATTCAGGCAATACCAAACCAACTGCAGCTGCAGCACCGGTTTTTGTAGGAATCATTGATTGGGTCGCTGAACGGGCACGATGTAAATCGCTGTGAAAAACGTCAGTCAGAACTTGGTCATTGGTATAAGAATGAATGGTCGTCATCAAACCATGAACAACACCAACAGTGTCGAGTAAAGGTTTAACTAAGGGAGCCAAACAGTTGGTTGTGCATGAGGCATTGGAAATAACGGTATCCGTTGCTTTAAGATCAGTATGATTGACACCATAAACGATAGTTGCATCAACATCGTTGCCGCCTGGTGATGAGATAACAACTTTTTTTGCGCCGGCAGTAATATGCGCGGAGGCTTTGGCTTTACTGGCAAACAAACCGGTACATTCATGAACAACGTCAATACCCAGTTCAGCCCATGGCAGTTTTGATGGGTCTCTTTCTGAAAAGACTTTGATTTTATCGCCATTGATAACGATGTGGTCACCTTCAACAACTACTTCGAAAGGAAATTTACCATGTACTGAATCATATTGAGTCAGGTGAGCATTGGTATTGGCATCACCCAAATCATTGATAGCAACAATTTGAATTTCATTGGTGCGGCCTGATTCGTATAATGCGCGAACGATGTTACGTCCGATACGACCATAACCATTAATTGCTACTTTAATTGGCATAAATATACTCCCGATTGGTGAAATGAAAATGTATGAAAAAATAAAACCCTGAAGCCTTGGCTATTCAGGCTGATTGTAACAAGTGTGTGCTGTTTAGTCCATTGACATGGAAACATTGGACAGAGTCTGAAAGAACATAAACGCTGATTAAATATTAAATTTATCTTCTATTTTTTGTTTGTAATTTAAAAAATGGATGGTTTGCAGTTGTTCAGGTCGGTCTATACGGAAAGCGGAAAGCGGCAAGTCTATATCGGTTATATAAATAGGATAATCCATCTTGCCGTTTCTGAATTGAAGAATATATTGATAGGCGGCGTAAAAGACCTGATTACCATGATCCAGTGAAGAAAATTCATTTTCATTACAGTAAATCGAGTAAATGATACCTTTGTGACTGTCTTCTCCGGTAATGCGCAAGTTCAATTCTTTGTTCGACGCCATCGGTTTTACCTGTACCGGATTATAGGTAAACACGCCGGGCTGATTTTTTTTAATTTCGTAATACTCAAGAGTCAATAGGGATTCTATAAGGTTTCGACTAAGAATTGATTCTAAAAAAACAGCGTATTGATTGAGTAAATGTCGTGGATTTGCTTTGTTATGTTGTTGTGTATACAAACCGCCTTTTTCATCGACAATATAAATACTGATACTCGATTTGTTAACGTAATAAAAAACCTGAATCACCTTGGGTTTGTTAATCGTATAAATCAAATGGACTGGTGAATCTTCAAGTACTGACGGTTCAAAGTGTACTGAGCTGAATTGTTCTTGAGGACTGGCCAATTCATTCATGAGCATTTTTTTTGTGGTTAGTTCTTTATAGCTTAAGGTTTTGTTTATGGTTCGAAAAACATAAAAAGAGGTTCCACCGGACAAAATATAACGGATGGAGTTGTTGCGATGATGTTTCGTAAAAAGTGTAATCAGGGTTTTATAAACAGCTTCAACTCTAAAAACAATGCCTTTGGCGCGGGCTGGCGTATGACAAATAAATTTTAAGCTATTGATTGAAAGGTTTTCTTTGTTGTTGTTAATGATGTCCGTAAAACAGTTGAACAGACCCTCCAAGCCTTCATCTTGACTGGTTGTTATTTCACCCCAACTGGAAAGTGAAATCCGGTTGATAGTTTGAATAAAACACTGACGACTCATGCCGTAACTCAGGGCATCAAAACGGTCACTCATCACACACAGGTCATCATCATGGGCTATACCCATATTAAGAATGATTAGCGAGTTAAGCGGGATTTTGATGCTTTGATAAATGGATAGCGGCGGATCGCAGTTAAAATTATCAGTTAAAAAGAGGTTAATTTGCTTTAATAATGAATAAAGCTCTTCTTTCGTTATTTTCAGCGAAGTAACGCTTAAATGAAGTTGAAGTTGTTTGTGGTAAAGCTGGTTGATAATCAGCCAGCAAAAAACTTCAAGTAAAGTTCTGCATTTTTGTATGGGCTCAATATCCCCGACAATAGGCTGTTGCTCGTTTCTCGGGTATAAAGCCCATAAGCTTTTTCCGTCGTCAAGTTGATCTTCAACGATAGACAAGGCATTTTCTTTCGAATGAACTTCAGCGCGGGTTGTGATTATTTCAATTTTGCCCGGTTTTTTCTCCAAAAATGAATGAAGTTTTCTTCCGATTAATTTAAGGTCATTATTGTGTTCATGGTCTTGGGCAATATGATCTCGGGCAAAGCCCATAATCATTCGGTAACAGTGAGTCAGTTGTTGCACGATAATTACATGCTCTGATGTGGCTTTTTCTATATTCCAGAATCGCAAGGATTTAAGACTATCAATAGTCTCTGTCGGCCAGTCCCATTGTTTGGCAATATAGTCCATATATTGTTCACGGGTAGCACGGGTTTGTGAATTCAAGGCGCTGTCAGAAGATCCTATTACTTTCAAGTAAAAGCATTGCCGGGCTAGGGCGAGACGTCCTCGGCTATGATTTTTCTGCAGATAATTTTCGACTTTTTGATAAATAAGAAAATAAGGATCAAGGTCGGCAGTCATGAAGTTTCCTTCATAGACGGCTTTTTTTATATCCTGGCTTAACCAGGCAGTCTTGGGATATTCACTGGCATAGCACTCCATCAATAGCAGTTTTAATAACGATTTGTGCGGAGAATGTAAGGCCTTATATAAATGCCAAAAAGTAGCGCTAATGAATTCCTCAGCCGGAACCTCATCAAGTCCACCAAAGTCGATAATTTCATGTTCGTGTACAAACAGATTGTCGATTAAATGTCTGACATAGCCCTTGTAATTAGCTTCTTCATGAGGAGGAACCAGCCACCACGCCGGACTTTTACCGGCAATATAAATGGCCGTTCGGTAAAATTCTTCGAGTAACAGGTAATGCTGGGTTTGTCCGCTACTTTCGGTAGAAAGCGGTGCATGCTGACCTAATTGAAATTGCTTGCTATCAATTAAAAAGAAATGCACTTCCAAGCCTAATGACGCTGCCCAAATCTCCAGTGCGGTGGCTTTTTTTTGCAATTCATCCAGGCTGGGGGCGGAAAGGTCGGATTGATGGCAAACCCAAATATCCATATCGCTGGTTTTTGAAAAGGCGATGCTGCCGACACTGCCCATCAAAAAAAGACCTTCTATGGGATAAATGTGTGATCCCAATCGGGTATAGCTAAAGTTTTTCGCCAGTTGTCGGGCAGCGTTTATGGCTCTTATGCCCGGAACATATTCGGGAATCCCTGCGGGCGTCACCGAAGAAATAAATCCCGGCAACATGGGGAAGTTGCAGTGGAACAGCAAGGGTAATAAGTCAAGAAACACTTGCTGGCGTGACTGAAGAAACTCCTGAACGCGCTGCTCACGAGATTGATTTAGGCGTTTAAAACGGTGCTTTATTGTTTGAAGATCTTGAATGCTAATATCTTCGCCGGGAGAACCTAAATGAATGTGCGGCTCAGGGTGTACTTTCATGGGTAAATGTTATTTTTATTCCGCAGTTATTGCCAGTCGAGCGGACTGAATCGCAAGTCTGACTGTATCAGGCGCAGTGCCGCCAATATGTTTTCTGGCAGCGACCGAGCCTTCCAGGGTTAAATAGTCAAAAACATCTTCAGTAATCAAACCCGAAAAATGCTGCAGCTCTGACAATGAAAGCTCCGAGAGATCCCGTTGACTTTCGACACCCAAGCGGACTGCAAGGCCCACTGCTTCGTGTGCATCACGAAAAGCCATGCCTTTGCGTACCAGATAATCGGCAAGGTCTGTTGCTGTAGCAAAACCACGTTTGGCCGAATTATACATATTGGTTTTTTTAGCTACGATATGAGGAACCATATCCGCATAAGCGCGTAAACAATTGATTAAGGTATCCGCCGTATCAAAAAGCGGTTCCTTGTCTTCCTGATTGTCTTTGTTGTAAGCCAGTGGTTGGCTTTTCATTAGCATCAGCAGCGAAACCAAGTGGCCGGTGACTCTGCCGGATTTTCCCCGTACCAATTCAGGCACATCAGGGTTTTTCTTTTGCGGCATGATTGAAGAGCCTGTGCAAAAGGCATCGGGCATATCGATAAAATCAAACTGGGCACTGGACCACAAGATCAATTCTTCAGAAAAGCGCGATAAATGCATCATAATCAAACTGCCAGCAGCAGTAAATTCAATCGCAAAATCACGGTCACTGACTGAATCCAGTGAGTTAGCTGAAGGCCGGCTAAAACCCAAGAGGTCAGAAGTCATCTGACGATCAATCGGATAACTGGTGCCCGCAAGGGCAGCCGAACCCAATGGCATAATGTTGACGCGTTTTAAGCAATCTGCAAGCCGCTCTTGGTCGCGACTGAGCATTTCAAACCAAGCCATCAAATGATGACCAAAAGTAATGGGTTGTGCGACTTGCAAATGCGTAAAGCCGGGCATAATGGTGTCGCTATGTTGCTCGGCCAAATCTAAAATGGCTTTTTGCAGGCGTGTGAGCTGACCGGTAATTTGTTGGGTTTCACTGCGCAGGTAAAGACGAATATCCGTTGCTACCTGATCATTGCGGGAGCGTCCGGTATGCAGTTTTTTTCCGGCGATGCCGATCAAGTCTGTCAGACGGGCTTCAATGTTCATGTGAACATCTTCTTGCTGGATTGACCAGACAAATTTACCACTAATAATTTCCTCGCTGACCTGCGTCAGTCCCTGGAGAATGGCGTCAAGTTCCTGAGTGGTCAGAATGCCGCAAGCGCAAAGCATTTTGGCATGGGCAATGGATCCTTCAATATCTTGTTGTGCCATACGTTGATCAAAATCAACGGAAGCGGTAAATACTTCAACAAAGGCATCGGTTGCCTGGGTAAAGCGGGCGCTGGAAAGTTTGTCAGAATTAACGTTAGTCATGGTTCTTGGTTTGTATATGAAATAAATTGTACAAATTATACAGCTAAAGCTACAGCAGCGGCTAATGGCCAGGTAACTTATTATTAATAAAAGATAAATCAACCTTGGGCCGGTTAAAAAGCCTGTTTGATTATTTCTGAATCAGGAAAAATGAATCAAAGATCAATTAACCGTCATCAACTGACACAGGTTACAATAACCTAATTTATTGTTGAAAAGTTAATGGTGTTGTTTTGACTGAAAAAATTATTCGAATTGCAACGCGCAGAAGTCCATTGGCGTTGTGGCAGGCAGAGTACGTTGCAGAACGATTACAGCGAACATTTCCTGGATGCCGGACTGAATTGGTCAAAATGACCACGCAGGGTGACAAGATTCTTGATGCACCTTTAGCCAAAATTGGCGGAAAAGGGTTATTTGTCAAAGAGCTGGAGCAAGGCATGCTTGAAGGTTTGGCGGATATTGCCGTACATTCGATGAAAGATGTGCCGGTAGAATTTCCGGAGGGTTTGCATTTGGCTGCTATTTTAACCCGCGAAGATCCTACCGATGCTTTTGTCTCTAACCATTATCCTGCCTTAAACGCTGTTCCGGCCAATGCCAGAATCGGAACGTCGAGTTTGCGCAGACAATGTCAAATTATGGAGCTTTACCCGACGGCTGAAATATTGTCGCTGAGGGGCAATGTCAATACTCGCTTGTCCAAACTGGATGCCGGTGAGTATGACGCCATTATTCTCGCTTCGGCCGGTCTTAAACGCTTGGGCATGGCTGGGCGTATAACCGAATGTCTGAATACCTCAGTCAGCTTGCCTGCAATTGGCCAAGGCGCAATTGGCATAGAATGCAGGACGGATGATACGGAAATTAATGTCATGTTAAGTGGTTTGCATGATAGCGAAACCGGCCTGTGCGTGACTGCAGAAAGAGCCATGAACGCAAGATTAAATGGTGGTTGCCAGGTACCCATTGCCGGTTTTGCCGAACTTCGTGGCAGACAACTATTTATGCGCGGACTGGTTGGAAGTCCTGATGGCAGCATTGTTTATCGGACTGAACGGACCGTTGATCTGGATAACGATCCAGAATCAACTAAGGGCCAGGCTGAAATGCTGGGCAAGTTGATTGCCGAAGACTTATTATTTCAAGGTGCAGATAAAATTCTGCAAGCGCTGCTGCTTGAATAAGGATTTATGCGGTAAGTATATATTGGTTACGCGACCCGAACATCAGGCGCATAAACTGTGTTGCTTAATTGAGGAGCGTAGCGGCATGGCGGTTCGGTTTCCGACTTTGGAGATTGTTTCCCGAGATAGTTTCGAGGAGGCAAGTTCCGAGCTGGCAAATCTGGACAAGTATGACTGGGTTGTTTTTATCAGTGTCAATGCAGTAAATTTTGCTCTAAACACGAATGATGGCAAAATACCTTCCACGAAATTCCCCCTGGCGTTACTTTTGCCTAGGGGAGGGTTTGCAGCAGTAGGGCAATCGACTGCGCATGCCATGGAAATGGCCGGATTGCCGGTAGATTTGATACCTGAGAAAAATTATAACAGTGAAGCGTTGTTGGCAATGCCTCAACTACAACAAGTTCAGGGACAGAATATTCTAATCGTTCGGGGAGAAGGTGGGCGAGAGCAACTGGCAGCAACTCTACGTAGCAGAGGAGCAGAGGTTAGTTATCTCGAGGTCTATAAAAGAATCATCCCCCAAATTGATAGCTCACAACTTGTTAATTTGCTTGTACAAAAGAAAATTGATGTCATTACCGTGACCAGTGCCGAAGCATTGCAAAATTTAAGTTTAATGCTGGATAATAAAAATAATAGCCTATTGTCATTAATACCATTGGTGGTAGTTAGCGATAGAATCAGGTGCATAGCTGCTGATATGGGATTTAGTCGAATTGTTGTTACGGATAGTCCGATCGATACAGCAATTCTTGAGACAGTAATTACGTGTGTGACAGGGGAAAAAGCGTGGCCGAATTGAGTGAACAACAAGAACAGCTTGCGAGTGAAAACAATAAAGCCAAGGGATCACGAGGTGGACTCTGGTTTGGTATCATTATTTTGCTGATTATTACCGGTGTCGCAGGTGCAGGCTTTTATTTTTTTTACCAATTAAGATCTCAACAGGATAATTTAGGTGGTGAAGTCAATAAAGGTGATATGCATCTTATTGAACTATCAAAACAGATTAGTGGTTATCAGGAACAGCTTGCCGCTATTCAAAACCAGTTAGCGTCCGTAGAGACCAATATTTCCGGAAAAGACGCACATTTTTCCAAAGCAGTTTCAGATTTTTCGCAGTTACACACTGAAAAACTGGAGGGCACGAAAAACGAATTAAATACCGCAATACAACAAGTACAGCGTCAATTAGGCAAAACACGTGGCGATTGGCTTATTGCCGACGCAGAATATTTATTAAGTATAGCTAATCAACGCCTGTATTTAATGGGGGATGTCAATACTACACGCGAAGCTCTGGAAGCGGCTGATCAAAGACTTAGAGAAAGTGGCGATGCGGGCGCCTTTAAGATTCGCGAACAAATAGCCAAAGATCTTAGCGCAATCGGCAATGTTGCTGTTGCCGATATAGTAGGTATGTACGCTTCGATTCAATCACTTCAAACACAGGTCGATACGCTAACTCTGTTTTTGCCTTATACGGGGAAAGTTTTAACTCCGACCAAGCCGGCTCAGAATGCCGCTACAAAAGATAATCAAAGCTTGATCGACTCTGCGCTGGGGCAATTGGAAGGCATGGTAACGATCCGGCACACTGAACACCCGATAAAGGAAATATTAACACCCGAGGAAGCCCAGTTTATTCGCGAGCAATTAAGAGTTAAGCTCGAAATGGTCAAAATCGCTCTGGTTCAGCAAAATGAATTGCTGTATCAAACAAGTTTGGCCGATGCAAAAAAATGGTCTGAAAAAAACTTTGCCCAGAACACCGAAACCAACAATTTTATTGCTGAGTTGGACAAGTTTAACGCCATTAAGATCCGTAGCCATTTCCCAGATATCAGTCTATCATTAAAAATGCTTAGAGACATTACCAAGCTAAGATTGGAAGTTGATAAGGCCATGGATACTCAAGAAAAGACCAAGCCAGAACCGGTCGTAAAACCTGTAGAACCCCCCAAACCAGACGCAACGGCAACCCCAGTCACTGAAATGCCGAAACCTGTCGAAGCAATTCCAGCTACCCAATAATCTAAAGAGTACATAATGAAAAATATAATGTATTTTTTGGGTTCCCTGTTTATCGCCATTGCATCTGCCTTTGTTGCCAATAAATTACTGGGTGGTTTTGAAAATCCGGGTTATGTATTGATCGGCATCGGCTATTGGTCGATGGAAACCTCGTTAATCATTTTTGTGATTAGCCTGATCATGGGTTTTTATGTGCTGTATATTTTCTTCCGTTTTTTAGGTTGGCTTTTAAGATTGCCGGAGCAAATGAAGAACCGGGGGAAAAATCTCAATTTTAACCGCTCCCAGGAAGCCCTGATTGCCGGTTTGGTTGACTCGGCAGAAGGTAATTGGGAAAAAGCCGAAAAAGTATTAATCAAACATGCTTCTCATAGCGGTGCGCCGTTGATTCATTATTTGACTGCAGCTAGAGCCGCCCAATCGCGTGGTGCTTTGGAAAAAAGGGATGAATATTTAAAGCAGGCTGCAGAACAATCACCGGGTTCCGATGTCGCTATCGGTTTAACCCAGGCTGAACTGCATTTATCGGAAAAACAGTTCGAGCAAGCCCTTGAAACTTTGACTCGCTTGCATACTATCGATCCTACCCATGCCAGTGTTTTAAAGTTATTACATCAAGGTTATCAACAGGCTGGTGATTGGGAAGGCATACGTAAACTAATTCCATCCTTAAACACCCACAAAGTGCTTATGGAAGCGGAAATAAAACTGCTTGAGACCGAAGCGTTCAGTAAATTGCTAAAACAGGCTGCCGGGCGTCGCAGTGTTAATGAAGTCGAGGCTTTGTGGTCAGAAATGCCGGATTTCATTAGAAATATGAAAGGCGTATCGGCAATCTATTTTGCCGCAATGATTGAGTTAGGCTCAGGCGCAAAGATTGAAGGGGCTTTGGCGAGAGCTTTGTCGACAACTTGGGATCAAACCTTGGTGGTTTTATTTGGTAATATCAAGTCAATTGATGTCGCAAGTCAGCTTGAAACCGCCGAGCAATGGCTGCCGATGCATCCAAGAGACGCGGTATTTCTGACGATTCTTGGCAAGCTAAGCATCAAATGCGGCGACGAACAAAAAGCCGAAACTTACCTTGCAAAAAGTATCTCGATCGAACCGACAGTCCCTGCTTATCAAACAATGGGTGATATGCTTTTTGCGCAAGGTGATAAAGACAAGGCTAGAGATTGTTATAAATCGGGTCTGGAGTTGGCCTCTAGTGAAATTATCAGGCACATTGATACCATATCCTGAGGGTTGATTTACTATTGATTAATGGAGTTCAAGCCTGATTTTGAACTTTTCGATTTCTATTGGTCAGTAGTTTGAAAGACTATAATTTTCGTAATTTCCGAGCTGGCATGCTGGGTTCTTTCCTAGTGATATCAAGCGGTTTTATGTTGCAAGGCAGCTCTGATGCAACGCAAAATGCCATAGCTATATTTTCCTTCAAATAGATCATAAACCGGTTTAAGCGCATTCTTTTGCTCTTCGGGTAAGTTCAAAATAGTGTCTTCTAGCTGTTTGATTTCAGCGTCGGGCAATTCAACAACGTCCTTCAAAACTAACATACCCTGCTCTAGCGATTGGGACAGATGGCTGTAAATAGTGTCATCCTTCAGCTCCCGTTGCCGGGCGATTTGATTGACGTTATATCCTAGCCTAAACAAGGCCACTGTTTCGGCCATGGTATCTGATAATCCGATTGGGCCGTTGTTAGTATCCGCGAATTCCTTAAGCACGGCCAGAAACTCATCAGCGTAAAGTTCAAGTTTACGTTCGCCGATACCCGATAATAATCCCATTTGTTGACGATTGCTTGGTTTGGCTTCCAACATTGCCATCAGGGTTGCATCATGAAAGATCACATAGGGTGGCACATCCTGGGCATCGGCAATCATTTTACGTTTGGCACGCAACGCATTCCACAACAGGGTGTCGTCAGCCTTGCTAAATTGTCGACTTTCTTTTTTACTACCTTTAACTTTTGTAGCCTGTAAATCTTTGCGCAACATCAATTGCTGTTCGCCACGCAAAATGGGTCGACAAGATTCGGTGAGTTGTAAGGCCCCGAAACGCTCAAAATCTACCGCAACCAAACCTCGCGCAACTAATTGTCGGAATACTGAGTGCCATTGCTGCTCTTCAATAGCAATGCCAATGCCGAAAGTTGACTGTTTGTCATGCGCGGCCTTAATAATACGCTCCGTGACTTTACCTCGTAAAACATCAATCAAATAGCCAACGCCATAACGCTGCTGGGTTCGATGAATACAGGACAACGCCTGCCGTGCAGCCAGCGTGCCATCCCAGGTTTTAACCGGTTCCAGGCAGGTGTCGCAATTACCACAAGGTTGTTCAAGCGCGTCGCCAAAATAAGCCAACAAACCTTGGCGGCGACAATGTACTTGTTCGCACAATGCCAACATGGCATCCAGTTTGTGATATTCGATACGTTTATGCGCTTCGTCTGCATTGGATTCCTGCAGCATTTTTCTCAGGGTGATGACATCCTGCAAACCATAGGCCATCCAGGCATTTGCGGGCAAACCGTCACGCCCAGCCCGGCCAGTTTCCTGATAATAAGCTTCAACGCTTTTAGGTAAATCCAGATGAGCGACAAAACGAACATTGGGTTTGTCAATGCCCATACCAAATGCAATGGTAGCCACAATCACCAAACCTTCTTCCATTAAAAACTGATGCTGATGTTTGTAGCGCGAATCACTATCCATTCCGGCATGATAGGGCAGGGCGTTAACGCCTTTGGTTCTAAGCCATTCTGCGGTTGCATCGACTTTTTTTCGCGACAAACAATACACAATCCCGGCGTCACCCGAATGTTCGGCACGAATAAAATCGATCAGTTGTTCGCGTGAATTTTGTTTTTGTACGATCCGGTAACGGATGTTGGGACGATCAAAGCCACTGAGAAAAAGCTGGGCTTGTTCCAGACCCAGGCGCATTTTGATTTCTTCGCGGGTTTTGTCATCGGCAGTAGCTGTCAATGCAATACGCGGTATAGCGGGGAATCTTTCATGCAGCAAAGAAAGTTGCAGATAATCTACACGGAAATCATGGCCCCATTGAGAAACGCAATGGGCTTCGTCAATCGCAAACAATGCAATTTTGATTCTTTCAAATAACGCTCCGGTCCGGGTCGAAGTTAAACGTTCAGGTGCAATGTAAAGTAAGTCCAGTTCGCCATTAAGCAATTGCTGTTCTATTTTTCGGGATTCTTCCAGCGATAAAGTTGAGTTTAGAAAGGCAGCCTTTACTCCTAATTGCAGTAAAGCACTGACCTGATCCTGCATTAATGCAATCAACGGAGAAATGACAATGCCTACGCCTGGTCTTATTAGCGCTGGAATCTGGTAACACAGAGATTTACCACCGCCTGTTGGCATTAAAACCAGGGCATCATGGCCGGCTATGAGTCGCTCAATGACCTCCTGTTGCTGACCTCTGAATTTATCATAACCAAAAAAAGCTTTAAGTATTTCAATGGGGTTGGTATTCATATAATTATTCATTTACTGTTTCAAATTTATTGGGCAGGCAGCACAGTCTGAGAGCATTCAGTTAAAACCGTGTGAGGAATATAACCAAGATTGAAACAATAAACGACTTTAATATTTTTTATAATTGCATCATACCTAAATTTAATGTTTATTCCCTAATAACTGAAATTTGAAATGTACAGTTATTATTCTTAGGGGGTAAGAGAAGTCTAAGGCTACAATTCATTAATTAATGAATTGTACAAAATTTACAAATAATTGCTTATGCCCTTGTCACTATTAATCTCTAAAGCAGTAAAACAGGATGCGAATCAAATTGCAGATTTGGTTAATTCTGCTTATCGAGGAGAATCCAGTAGGCAAGGTTGGACTACGGAAGCTGATTTTCTGGATGGTAGCAGGACCGATCCGGAAGAAATTATTCAGTTAATTTCTAGCAAAGACTCGATTATTCTGGTTTGCAAGGCTGAAACTGAGCTGGTTGGATCGGTGTATTTGCAAAACCAGGTGGATCAGGTTTGTCTTGGAATGTTGGCAGTGAAGCCGATATTACAGAACCAAGGTATCGGCAAGCAGTTAATGGCAGCTGCCGAACTGGTCTCACAACAAACCTGGCACGCAGGTAAAATGGTTATGGAGGTTATTCCTTACAGGCATGAGCTGATCGATTATTACGAGCGCCGTGGTTATAAGCGTACTGGCGTGAGAAAGGCATTTCCGGTAAATCCGAAGTTCTGGATGCCAATGGTTAAAGATTTGTGCCTGGAAATCCTGGAAAAAAAGTTATATATCTGATTTCGGTTTTACGCCTTGGACTTATGGGCAGGCTTTTGTTAGCAATAAAGGGTGGTTCCTAAAAAGCTATTCAGTTGGGTCATGGTATAATTAGCATCAATAAGTCTGATATTACATAAATTAAATATTATGGAACTGCATTGGTTTTGGCAGGAAGTTGGCAGTGTCGATTAATTTGCAAATACGTAGAGCTTTAGGTGCTATGCGATTCTATATTTACTTCAAGTGATTTGATACTTATTTTGATATCAATATGATGATTCTCGTCAAGACTCCTTAATCTTCAGGCAAGTTGACGCAGGGTTTAACCAGATCATTTCAATAGTACAAACCGGAGAAAATACACACATGTTTACGTTACCCTCAATGTGGAATTTGGTAATATCCACAGTAGTCTTTTTAGTGGCGGCAAACTATCTTCATCGCTATCTGGAGACGCAAGGATTATCCAAGGGTATGGCGCGCGGTACGCTGGTATTTTTAATAGCCTCAATGATTTCATGGGGTTCAGGAGAGATGGTTGACTGGACGCAAGGGAAAATTGACGGAACAAAACCCGTTGAGCAAGCCCCGTTGGAATTGTCGGAATTGATGAAATTAGTTGGCCAGCTTCATGAGGCACAATTGGAAACAAAAGAATCGGGCTCAAATTAATACTTTAATGGTAACCGTCAACCTACAAATTAATTAAATAAAATGAATTGCGACAGTCAAAAAATTGAAATAGCTAAAAATTTTGCGAAAGCTCATGAAGCGCCAGTTGCTGTCTGGACGCCAGATAAGGAATATCTTTCGGAAGATGAACGTTATTTAGCTGTTTATGAAAATCTTATAATTGGAGTCTACGGCGATTGCTATGGACTTAATGCCGAGTATGATGAAGCAGGTGATTTAATCGGTGAAGCCACTGAGTTTGAAGTTGAAGTAGACCGATTTGAAGCAAAAGGGGATCGCGGTGAAATGTTCTATTTTGAAATAACGACTGAACTGACAGGCGTTGGAAAGTTTATTGAAGAACATGGACGGCAGGGCGATTGGTAAATTACTATCTACCGATAGTATCGTATTCATATATAAGTAGAAATATTAAATAGACTAATTATTTTTATAAACCATAACTATAAATAACTTGAGAACAGATTAGAATAATGAGTAGCTTACCCAATTGCCCTAAGTGTGGCTCAGAATACACTTACAATGACGGAACCATGAACATTTGTCCTGAATGTGCTCATGAATGGTCGCAAGATTTACAAGTTGACAGTGGTAGTGATGATCGTGTGATAAAAGATGCGAACGGGAATATATTGCAAGATGGAGATACTGTCACTGTTATCAAAGATCTTAAAGTTAAAGGTTCTTCTTTAGTGGTGAAAGTGGGTACTAAAGTTAGGAATATAAGACTGGTAGATGGAGATCATGATATCGATTGTAAAATTGATGGTATTGGTGCGATGAAACTCAAGTCAGAATTTGTAAAAAAGGTTTGATGGTTAATATCCTGTTTATCATATGATGGAGATTAATCCAGAATTAAAACACGATGTTATTTGTATTTTTTTATAGTGTTAGCAATTATCGATTTTAGATGTTTTTGCAAAAAGCATAAGTATTAATGATGTACGAATAGCTGTTTGTGCTTTGTTTAAGATTAGCAGCTATTAGGCTGTTCATTTGCAGTCTTTACGAGTAACAAACAGTTTATTGCTTCAATGTTGCCACGATACAAGATCTTCTATAGGTTCCAGGTGAGTGTCGATGTCAATATTATCAAATAGAGTCATGATTTGCTGTTCTATATTTTCAACCAGATCATGGCCTTGCTGTACAGACCATTTTCCAGGCACGAGAATATGCACTGACATGAAACGTCGTGAACCAGCATAGCGGGTGCGCAGGGCGTGATAAGAAATATCGTCCGAGTCTGAATATTGATCGAGTATTTGAATTATGGCTGACAGATCCTCCTCGGTCAGTGCCGCATCCATCAAGCCAGAAACGGTACGCTTTATTAATTGCAGGCCTGCCCAGACAATGTTGATTGCCACCAAAATAGCGATGATGGGATCAAGAATTTCCCAGCCGTTCATACCCAATTTCTTGGCAAACGCCATGCTAGGTTCAAAATAATTAGCTGCCGTAATTAGGGCTATACCGATAAGAATGCCGACTGTTGTCCAGACATCGGTCATTAAGTGTTTACCGTCAGATTCCAGGGTAATCGATTGTTGTCGTTTGCCGACGCTAATCAGTATCTTGGCTACCACGAGGTTGATAACTGAGGCTAAAATGGAAATCGCAATCCCGATATCAAGTTGTTGTAACAGCTGTGGATTCCATAAGCGTTCCCAGGCTGTAATTCCAATACTGATAGCGGCCAGCAATATCAAAATTCCTTCGGCACCACTCGAAAAGTATTCAATTTTATCATGGCCATAAGCATGATTATCATCGGGAGGGCGCGCGGAAATGCTCAACACGATCAGCATAATTATTGCCGCTACCAAATTAATTAAAGATTCCAAGGCATCGGATAATAAACCGACAGACCCGGTAAGCAGGTAAGCGTAACTTTTTAATGTGATAGTGGCTATAGCTGCCATTATCGAAAGCCAGCCGTATTGGGTTAATGATTTTTGTGTTGTACTCATATAGTTCTTCAAGCTATTAGATTGGGATTGATTACTGTCTTCATTTTTTGACACTTTAGCTATAAAGAATTGTGTCTTGGTAGTTAATGAGTCAATTATACAATTGTGTTTAGCTCACACTTTGTCGGTTGTAATAAACCATGATTGACAGTTTATTACAACCGACAGTTTTGTTGCTGATATTTCTTGATGACGCTTAAGCATGGATTAATATTTGATATTATTAGGGTTGTCGGTAAAAAATATTTATGGCATGAAAAGGCTTTGGAGGCAGGAAGTCTTGTGAAATTTAACCTATTGTCAATGTGTTAAGTTCTTGCATGAGGTTTTTGTTGAATTTTCAGGATTTAAATTGTCATGATGTTAGAAGTTATCTTTGTAATTATTTTTGGTGTCGCTGTATTTTATGCGCACATCTTTATAAAAAATAAGAGATGAAGAGTAAAAAATTATAAATTAAGCTGATTGGTCGTCTGATAAATTTCAAGATGGCTATTAAATTTTAGGAATCTATCTATGCAGGTTTAAACTATGAATGCTGCTCGATTCACCTTCACCGCAATGATTTTTTTATGTTCATATATGCAAATCGAGCTTGTGCAAACGGGCGTTGGGCGCAGAATAATCCGCGACGCGTTGAAGTCAATGAGCGGCTTGGTAATCAAAAAATAAGCTTATTAATCAAGAAAGAAGAGAAGGTGAAGAGTCCGGCGCAAGCCAGACAAATCCACAATCAGCAGCGCCAATTGCGCCAGGAAGAGCTATAGGGCAATTATTTTCAGGACCTAAAATTAATGTTTTTTGGGAATAAAAAAGGCGTTCCGGTTCAAACGCCTTTTTTCAGGTAACGATTTTAATTAATGGCCTGTCCAAGGCATAACCGGAACGGTAGAGATGCTGTTAGCAGGCGCTCCATCGATGAGTTTGCGGCTGACGGCAACATAAACCAGGGTATTTCGCTTGGCGTCAAACATTCTGGTCACACGTGTTTCTTTAAACAGGATTGAGGTGTCTTCGCTAAAAGCGGTTTCTTGATCTGGCAGTTTGCTATTTATAACGATAGGTCCTACCTGGCGGCACGCTATCGAGAATTGCGAAGGATCTTCGGCTACACCCAATGTACCACTAATTCCACCGGTTTTCGCCTGGCTGATATGACAAGTCACACCTTGAACTTTTGGATCGTCAAAAGCCTGAACACACACTTTATGGTTAGCACCAATTAGCTTCCAGGCTGTAGTAATACAGCCAATTTCTTCAGCTTGAGCTTGTTGTGTGAAGGTCGCGAGTAATAGTAGAGATGTTGCAAGGGTTTGTTTCATATGAATCATTAAAAATTGATGGCCTGTTTGATTGATTGTAACAGATAATAAACATTATTCTACAAAGCCCTGTTTGGGTTATCACGAAATAATATTTGTTCTGCGCGAAAGCGTCCTCTATCAGATTAAACCTTAATTATTGTCAAGTAGCGTAAATCTGTGATAAATATTGCTCAGAAGCATGCATGAGTCCTGAGTAAGCTAATTGATCGGCTCTGGTTGATTGCCTGTTCTTTCGATGCAGGAACAATGTTTTATCATTTTAGTTTTATGCTTGTTTCAAGTTTAAAAAAATGTGACTAAAACAATTAAATATTAAGGGGTTCTAAATGAAAAAATTAGTTTCAATCAGTTTAGGGTTATCATTTTTTTTAAGCACTTGTGTTTTGGCCGATAGCCATTTTCTGGCAGGAAAAGAACATACAAATGCAGCGGTAGTTCATGGCGCGGCCGGGCACACGCGAATTTTAATTGAGCATGCAAAAGCAGCATTGGAAAATACGTTAGAAGCTTCTTTGGAAGCCAAAGGTGTACAAAAAAGTCATCTGGAAACGGCTGCAAAGGAGTTGCAAGAATGCCTTGATCTTGCCGGTCTTGGCCATATCGGGGCCGCCACCCTACATGCTGAGGCCGCGGAAAAACACATTAAAGCCAGCAATATTAAAAGAGAGGCTCATTAACTAAACAAAATTTGGGGTTGATGGCGCATTAATCAATGCAGTGAATTATCTGGGCATATTAGAAATGATTTACCTTACTCCTTTTGTTTTTTAATGCAGTATTAAACTTATGACTTTATCAATTTTAAAGATATCTCAAATTGTTGCCACATCGCGCCCAGCTTTTCTTTTACTGCCGCTTTGCAGCCTTTCTCTCGCGCTGGCTTTTGTTGTTTTTCAGGGAATCAGTATTAATTACCTGAATTCAGGGTTGATTGTTTTGGGTGGTTTGGCCGCGCATATTAGCGTTAATATGCTGAATGAATATGAGGATTTTAATAGCGGGCTTGATTTTCATACTCAACGCACATCTTTCAGCGGAGGCAGTGGCGTACTTCCTGCCTATCCTGATTTGGCGAAATCGGTACTATTAGGAGGTATGTTTGGACTTTTGATTACAGCGTTTATTGGCCTGTATTTCTTACGGGTCATTGGCTGGGGTTTATTGCCGGTGGGATTGTCGGGTTTATTGCTGATTTATTTTTACACCCAAAAAATCACCCGTTGGCCGATTTTTTGTTTAATTACACCGGGTTTGGCCTTTGGGCCTTTGATGATAAGCGGAGCTTATTATGTTTTAAGTGGACACTACAATGTAGTGCTAACTGTTGTGTCATTAATCGTTTTTTTTCTGGTTAACAATTTGTTGTTACTCAATCAATTTCCTGATTTGGAAGCTGATCAGGAAGTAGGTCGACGTCATTTGCCTATAGTGCTTGGTAGAAAGAAATCAGCTTGGGTTTATGTCGGCTTTTTAATGGCTACCTATATATTGCTTGTACTGTGTGTCTATTTGGCTTTTTTACCGATAACTGCTTTGTTGGGCTTGCTGTCTTTAGCGTTTGCAATTCCGGCAGCACGGTTGAGCTTGAAATATGCAGATGATAGGGTTAGATTGGACCCGGCTCTGGCGTTGAATGTTGCCGTGACATTAAGTACGCCTGTTTTGGTTGCAGTCGGGATTATATTGTAGCGTTTAAATCATTCTTAAACTTAGCGTAGTCTATTTCCAGTCAGTGCATCAAAAATTGCGGTTTCCTGCGTAAGTTGTCCGACTGTTCCATGTACTATAAAAATATCCGTCTTTGCGAAGCTGGTTAACAGCTTTCTCGATTCTCTGATGGCTGGTCGGGTTGTGGCATTGGCGCTGGTAGAAACTAGAGGACTTCCAAAGTGAGTGCACAAATCGCGGGCTACAGGGTGATTGGTCACTCTGACCGCAAGAGAGTCATGTTCTCCAGTCAGCCATTTTGGCACCCAAGGCTGGGCTGGAATGACCCAGGTAACGGGGCCAGGCCAGGTCCGAGTTATGCGTTCAATGATGGGCGGATTTAGAATCAGGTAGGGACGAAGTTGATCCAAAGAGGAAGCGATCAGGATCAGGCCTTTTTCCATGGGGCGTTGTTTAATATCAAGCAAGTGCATCACCGTATTTTCGTTTAGCGGGTCGCAGCCGAGTCCGTAAACTGCTTCTGTCGGGTAAGCGATAACAGCTCCGGCTTTAAGATAACGGACGGTATTATTTATTTTGAATGGGGAATGATAGGACATTTTTTTGTTCTCTCGCTAACGTGGGAACTAACTAAAAAAATTTGTTGGCGGATTCAAAGATTCGAGCTTAATAAAGCAAATTTAATTAAGAATTTCGTGCCTGAGACGAGTTCAAACCCAGGTTTGAACTCCAGAATCTATAAATTATTCGGTAAAGTAAAAATCTGTAAATAGATTTTCTTATGCAGATTTAACAACGCTTTACCGTCTCGATTAAATGATAAATGAAAAAATCGAATTTAATTTACAATGTGCCCGGTTCTTTTGGTCCGTTTACATCAGCAGGATCACCTTCATAAGGCGTTATGTATTTGCATTCTTTTTGTGGACACACTTTTTCCACACCGCGTTTTTTGGTTTCTTTGACGGTCAAAATGGGCCAAGCACAATCTGGGCAGCTATCTTTGATCGGGGCGTTCCATAAGGCGTAATCGCACTTTGGATATTCAGAACAGGAGTAGAAGATTTTACTGTTTCTGGATTTTCGTTTGAGAATATTGCCTTTTTTGCATTGCGGACATTCAACGCCGGTATCCATCGGTTTTTCCAAAGGCTCAATATGCTTGCATTTTGGGTAACCGCTGCAACCGATGAATTTACCGTAGCGTCCAGCTTTAATAACCAAAGGCGACTCGCATTTAGGGCAGATTCGGCCCTCTACAACCTCCGGTTCATCAACAGCGCCGGCATCGTCATTCAGATTTCGGGTATAGGAACATTCCGGATAGTGGGTGCAGCCGATAAAGCGTCCATTTCTGCCCAAGCGAATAGAGAGCGGGCTGTCACATTCGGGACATTTTTCGTCGATAGCTTCCTGGGTAACATCTTTACGCTGAACGCTTTCTTCTTTTTCATGAATCAAGGTCGTGAAAGGTTTCCAGAAGTCATGCATCAAGGGAACCCAGTCTTTTTCGCCCCGTGATACCGCATCCAATTCATCTTCAAGGTTGGCGGTGAAATCGTAATCTACGTATTTGGTGAAATGTTCAGTCAGGAATTTATTGACGATTCTACCGACATCGGTCGGATAGAAACGTTTGCTGTCCAAGGTGACATACTCACGGTTTTGTAAAGTCGAAATAATCGACGCATAAGTCGATGGCCGGCCGATACCATGTTCTTCGAGGGATTTTACCAAACTGGCTTCGCCGTAGCGTGGCGGTGGCTCGGTAAAATGCTGTCCGGCATTGATGTCGTTAAGCTGGACAGGTCGACCTTCCTCCATCGGAGGTAGAAAGCTTTCTTTGTCGTCGCTTTCGTTACTATCGTCTTTTCCTTCCAGATAAGCGGCCATGAAGCCGGGTGTTGCAACCGTTGAACCGGTTGCCCGAAAAACATGCTTGCCTTCGCTACAACTTAAATCGACAGATACTCTATTGAGCGTCGCATGAATCATCTGACAAGCGATGGTGCGCTTCCAGATCAGTTCATAGAGTTTGAATTGTTCAATGCTCAGTTGGTCTTTTATTTGGCTGGGCAAATACCGTGGATAAGTTGGGCGTATCGCTTCATGCGCTTCCTGGGCATTTTTTGATTTGGTCTTGAACAGTCGGGGTTCTTTAGGCACATTGTCCGCGCCGTAGTTCTCGGCAATCAAAGCGCGGATTTCCTCAACGGCATCTACCGAAAGATTAACCGAGTCGGTACGCATATAGGTAATCAGACCTGCCGTTTCGCCATTGATATCGATGCCTTCATAAAGTTGCTGGGCAACTATCATGGTGCGTTTGGTGGTGAAACCTAATTTGCGCGAAGCTTCCTGTTGTAAAGTCGAAGTGATAAACGGCGGCGCGGGGTTACGCTTTTGCTGTTTCTTTTCAAGTTTGGTAACCATCAGCTGGCCGTCTGCGGCAACCAGCAAGGTTTGTTTGGTTTTTTCAGCCAGTTCCTCATCGGTAATGCTAAATTGACTGATTTTGTCGCCGTCAAACTGGATTAATTTGGCTTTAAAGGATTGCTCCTGGGCAGTGAGAGCAGCATCAATTGTCCAGTATTCCCGGCTTTTAAACGCCTCAATTTCAAGTTCGCGCTCTACAATCATTCGCAAAGCAGGGCTTTGAACCCGACCTGCGGACAAGCCACGACGAATTTTTTTCCATAACAATGGCGACAGATTAAATCCGACCAAATAATCCAAAGCGCGGCGTGCCTGTTGGGCATTGACCAGATTGATGGCTAATTGTTCCGGATTAGCGATAGCTTCAGTGACCGCTTTTTTGGTGATTTCGTGAAAGACAACCCGATGAACCGGCTTGTCTTTCAGCAGTTTTTTTTCTTTTAGCAGTTCAAGCAAATGCCAGGAAATGGCTTCTCCTTCTCTATCAGGGTCAGTCGCGAGATATAAGGTGTCTGCAACTTTAAGAGCCTTGGCAATGGCTTGAACATGCTTCTGATTACGTTCAATAATCTCATATTTCATGGCGAAGTCATTGTTTGGATCAACTGCGCCTTCTTTGGGAATAAGATCGCGGACATGTCCATACGAGGCCAAGACATGAAAG
This sequence comes from uncultured Methylobacter sp., assembly GCA_903832775.1. GTDB lineage: Bacteria > Pseudomonadota > Gammaproteobacteria > Methylococcales > Methylomonadaceae > Methylobacter_A. The sequence continues at coordinate 24,714 of CAILCX010000100.1, forward strand.
TCTTTGCCTAAATATTTTTCGATGGTTTTGGCTTTTGCAGGTGATTCTACAATGACGAGATTTTTACTCATTTATTTAAAAGGCTTAAAGGCGAAAGACTAAAGACTAAAGGCGAAGGCTAAAGGCGGAAATGTAGGTTTTTTGCCTTTAGTCTTTTACCTTTTGCCTGATTTGTTCAATGCAAATAGGTTGGAATTAGTTCGTAGACTAAATCTTCCATTCTGGAAAATGCGATTTCTTCGTCCGGTTGGCTAAGTAATACCATTAGCACGATCCATTTTAACTTTTCCATGGATATTTCTTCATTTTCCAGTGCCATAGCCCGATCAATCACAATTTCCCGATTGGCCGCACTCAGGATGCCGTTATGCTCCAGAAACATAATTAAATTACGGCATTCAATATCCAGCGCATCAATTTCCTGGCTACAAAAAATCCGGAATACAGGAGACGCGGAAGGTTTGATTGCTCTTTGCAGGCTAAGTGACTCCAGCCAATCAAAAGCTTTATTGACTTCTAGTTGTTCAAAGCCAGCCTCCATTAGTTCTGTTCTTACAACATCACTATCCGGAAGTATTTCAATTTCATCTTCCATATAGTTTTCAAACAGATACATCAGAACATCAAAAATATTTTCTTTCATGGGTTTTTGCTTGTTTATGATTATTTTATTCTCGTATAGCAGCCGCCAGGGCATGCTTCCAGGTAACCTTGTAATTCAAGAATCAGTAACATTGATGAAATAACTTCAACTGATTCGTTGGTATTTTCAACCAGAGTATCGATAGAAGTTGGGCTAAACATGACAAGATTCAATAATGTTTGTTGCTCTAGGTCAAGCGTTGATTGCAATGATGATACAGGAAAATCATCAAGCTGTTGATTAAAAACGTTTAACTCCTCAAGTATATCTTGGGTGGTTTCGACAAGTTTTGCCCCTTCACGAATGAGAGCGTTGCAACCTCTTGCCAGAGGGTTATAAATGGAACCGGGGATGGCAAAAACTTCGCGATTTTGTTCCAGTGCCATGCGTGCAGTAATCAGCGAACCACTTTGTTTTGCCGCTTCAACTACCAATAAGCCCAGACACAGGCCGCTGATAATACGATTGCGTCTGGGAAAGTGATTGGCCTTAGCGCTAGTGCCAGGTGGGAACTCGGAAATCATCGCGCCGGTATTGACAATCTCGGTAGCCAAGTCTTTATGTTTTGCAGGATAGACGCGATCCAGTCCGGTTCCGGCGACAGCAATAGTATAACCATTGGCCTTTAAGGTGCCCAGATGACTAGCTGCATCAATGCCCAAAGCAAGTCCGCTGGTTATCGTAAAGCCGCATTGACTTAATGTTTTCGCAAAGCTGAAAGCAATCTCAAGACCGGCGCTGGAAGGGTTGCGACTCCCGACAATGGCGATTTGCGGATTTGATAATAACTCAGGATTTCCGCGCACAAACAGTAGTGGCGGCGGATCGGATATTTCTTTTAGCTGTACCGGATAGTTTGCGTCATTAAGACAAATGACATTATTATTGGGGAGATCCAGCCAGTTCAGGTCGTAGTCGATGAGCGTCCAGTCAGGATTTCTAATCGCGTTTACAATATCGCTTTTTAAGCCTAAAGCGCTAAGCGCTGTTGCTGATTCAGCAAATAGCTGTTCAGGTGTATGACTTTCCAGTAAGCGAAGAAAAGTGCGGCAACCTACACCTGGCGTACGCAATAGCGCAAGCCAATATTTGAGGTTCGGGTTAGTCGTTACTGCGTTGGTATTCAGGGGGTTTTAACTTTATCAAGGACATGGAGTGCCTGGGTCGCTTTCATGACCAGTGCGTAACTCACATGTGTGAAGGGACGAAAAACCATCAGGGTGCCGGCCACTTCATTGGGAAGAGTAATTAAATCATTCTTAATCGGGCTGTAATTATCTCTGATCGCTTTGCCGTGTTTGGAAATATTCAGTTCGTGTCCAACTGAAAGGCCGTCAGCTGAGCCTTTGTCAATTACTACGATGTCGTAGCGACCAATCTGTGAAACGCCGCCAAGCACGCTGAGAATGCTACCTTCGATGCTTTGTTCGGGTGGGTGGGGAAAATAGTTCAACGCAATATCCTGTTCAGCGTTGGCCATAATTCTGTCTCCGGTGCGGACTTCACGCGTGGACTTGGTAATGACCAATGTCGCCGGGTCGCCGGGTTGTTGCAAGGAAGCGTCGGCAATATATTGAGCTTCGTAGCCTAGAATTTCACCGTTGGCTGGACTGATATAGGCATTGCCTGGCCGATAAATCGTATAAGCCTGGTTGTCGGTTTTGGTGATAGAACGCACATAGACCCTGTCGCCTGTGCCGACAATGATGTGTTCGCCTGCAAAATCAACTACATAAGGTGAGTTGTTCAGTTCATCTTTGTCTACCACTTTCGGGGATGCCAGGTAGCTGGCTATGGATTCAGTGGGTATTAATCGTATGGCTGCTTTAAGCTCGGTTTCACGAATACAGGGAAGCACTTTGCCGTCTTCGGAGACGGCAAAACTTTTACGACCATTTTTATATTCTTCTTCGCGAAGTACGCACGGGGCATTTGAGCTGACGGCTGATTCAGTGGCATCGCTCCTGGAAAGACTCAGTTGCGGTTTGCCACTCACTATCGAAAAATACAGAGTGTCGCCGGGGTAAATCAGATGAGGATTCTTAATTTGGGAATTAAGAATCCATAGCTCGGGCCATTGCCAGGGGTGTGTTAAAAATTTACCGGAGATATCCCATAAAGTATCATTTTTGGTAACGGTATATTTATCGGGATGAGCCGGGTTGATCTGAAGTTCTGTCGCCTCTGCGTTCAAGCTAAGAAGTAGAGTAATGATCAATCCCGTGAGTGTTCGAAAAGCCATATTAAGTTCCTGTGGAGTCTTTTTGCGCTACCTGGACCTAAAAGTTTAGATGAAATAAGTTGGAAAATACAGTTTGACAGTAAATAAAGCTAGCGTACTTAAAGTCCTGCGTTATCGTAGGTAAGCGGTTGCCATTCCGAGAACTTGTAATTTGCAGGGCGTATCGGTGTTGCGCCATCAATACATGTGACATTCAAATGGATGGCTATCAGTCGATGTGTGGACCGGCAACGGCTATTAAGAAGGCTATTTGGCCTAAATAAAACATTGGTTGGGGATTCTTGCGACCTTAAAAAACAGGCCATAAATTAACACCAAATATATTTATCTTTAAAGTCAAAGTTTTGTTTTGTGTCATTAGGGTTTCGTCCACCAGTATTGCCCTGCTTAATACATTCCGCTATGTATTCTTTAAGTACGGTCTGAGCTTCTTCTTTTGACTTGTAGGGACCAACATCACCTTCGCGGGCCTGAAAATACCATTCAACTTTTCCGTTTCTTAGATTATTAATATAAAAAATTCGATCAGCTTTAAACATGATATATAACTCCAGATTTTTGCAGTGGTTATATTATTACAGTTTTTATAGTAAAAAATCTGCCAATTACTGCGCATAACTGAAATTTTTTTAATTAACGTATATTAGTTTTTTAAGTGCATGTTTTTTAAATAGTTAAAAGAGCGTCGGTAGCTTGTAAAAAGGTAAGTAATTTTATCTATGTATCCAAGCAGGCTTTAATAGTCGAAGAAATGCTCGCTAGCGTTTTTTCTGCGGACATAGCGACTAAACGCGCGTTTCACCATCAATTGCAATCTGAGTTCCATTTCTTTTGAAACAGCTGTTACCCGGGCAAAATGCTCGATCCTGCGATAAAGTACATAAGCTTCAGTTGAAAGGTCTTTTTCTTCTGTCATCTTGTTTATCCTTTAGTTTAGTTTTTAAAATCAACGTTGAATTTGGCTTTTCTCTAGTTGTTAATGTCGTACAAGGTTTGATTTAGATGAGGTTTAGTGCAACCTGTTTTTGATTTACGACGTAACAATGAGAGTCAGACGGAAAACATCATCAGATTTTATTTCGTCTTCCTGTGCCAAATAATGGGTTTTCAAAGATTTATAGTTAGTTTTAATAGTGCTGGAGTTTTCAGATTTTCCAAAAATCAGATAAAATCCCGCCATTAAATTATTATAGTGGAGAGTTTGTTGAGTATTCTATCTATTCTCGAATTTCCGGATGAGCGTTTGCGTAAAAAGGCAGCAATCGTGAAAACGGTCGATGATAAAGTCAAAAAATTGGTCGATGATATGTTTGAAACCATGTACGAATCGCATGGCGTTGGCTTGGCCGCTACCCAGGTCAATGTTCATTTGCAGATTGTTGTCATCGATGTCAGCGAAGATAAAAATACACCGTTGTGTTTGATTAATCCCGAAATCATTGAAAAAGATGGTGATAAAGAGTCCGAAGAGGGCTGTCTTTCAGTACCCGGTTTTTTCGAAAAAGTGAACCGGGCTGAACATATCATTGTTAAAGCTCTTAATCGGGACGGCGAACCGTTTCAATTTGACGCTAAAGAGTTGTTAGCGGTATGTGTTCAGCATGAATTGGATCATCTGAGTGGCAAGTTGTTTGTTGATTATATCTCACCGTTAAAGCGGCAGCGGATTAAGAAGAAACTCGAGAAAGCTCATAAAATGGAAAAAGGTTGATGAAGATTATTTTTGCCGGAACGCCCGAGTTCGCGGTGCCCAGTCTGCAAATTTTGCTGGATTCGGAACATGAAGTTTGCGCCGTTTATACCCAGCCTGACCGTCCAGCGGGCAGAGGTCGAAAGTTGCAAGCCAGTCCGGTCAAGGAATTGGCTTTGTCGGAGGGAATTCCTGTGTTTCAACCACTAACTTTAAGAACGGATGAAGACTTTCAGCAGATCAGCTCGTTTGATGCCGATTTAATGGTAGTTGTCGCTTATGGCATGATTCTTACCCAAGCAGTTTTGGATGTGCCCAAACTCGGTTGCCTCAATGTTCACGCATCCCTTTTACCGCGCTGGCGAGGTGCCGCGCCGATTCAACGATCGTTGATGGCGGGCGATGAAAAAACCGGCGTTACCATCATGAGAATAGTACGTAAATTAGATGCCGGCGACATGTTGCACAAGGAAGAATACGTCATAGACTCGCTGGATACGGCCAGTGTCCTGCACGACAAATTGTCGGTGTTGGGCGCGACCGGTTTGAGCAAAGTGCTCGCGAAACTTGAAGCGGAGGACATTCATCCTGAGTCTCAGGATGAGACGCTGGTGACTTATGCCGAAAAACTGGAAAAAAGTGAGGCGTTTATTGACTGGACTCAAACTGCTTCAGAGTTGGAGTTAAAAATAAGAGGCTTAAATTCCTGGCCGGTTGCACAAACTCTTTATCAGGGCAATGTGTTGCGCATCTGGGCGGCTGAAGTAGTCGACGATGTTTCGTCAGCAGCTTTAGTTCCCGGCTTTGTCAGTTGCGTTGACAAGCATCTGAATGTGGCTACCGGAAGCGGTTTTTTAAGATTGCTGGAAATTCAGCTACCCGGCGGAAAACGCATGCCCGTAAAGGCATTTCTCAGTGCTCATGATGTTAATGAGGTAAAACTCGGTTGAATACTCGATTAGTGGCAGCTCGAGTATTAACGCGGGTTTTGCAGGACGGGCAGTCCTTAACCGCCGCTCTGGATCAGGCTTTTTTAGGCATAGAAGTGAGCAAAGACCGAGCTTTTATTCAAGCGCTATGTTATGGCGTTTGCAGGCAATTTCATCGGCTGGATTTTATTTTAAGTCAATTACTGGATAAACCCTTAAAAGACGCCGATGTCAAAGCGCTGGCTTTGGTGGGTTTGTATCAGTTAAATTTTATGCGGGTCAAACCGCATGCGGCAGTTTCAGAAACGGTTTTGGCTGCGCGTAAAAAACCGTGGGCCAAATCGCTGCTTAATGCGGTTCTTCGAACTTATCTGCGCGAACAGGAAGGTCTGGAAAATAAAGCTGAAAAGTTTCAGTCCGCAGCTGTCAGTCATCCGGCTTGGCTTATCAAGCAAATTGAACAGGACTGGCCTGACCTAGCGCAACAAATATTACTTGAAAATAACCTGCAACCGCCGCTGGTGTTAAGGGTTAATCTTGCAAAAACCAGTCGTGAGCAGTATTTGCATTTATTAGCCGAGCAAGACATAGCGTCTGAGGGGGTCAGTTTTTGTCCATCGGCAATTCAGCTCGATAAGCCGGTGCCGGTAGATCTATTGCCGGGCTTTGCCGAAGGGCTGGCTTCGGTTCAGGATACTGCCGCGCAATTGGCGGCTGGCTTGCTGGCAGTTCAGCCGGGTCAGCGGGTATTGGATGTTTGCGCTGCACCGGGCGGTAAAACCGCGCATATACTTGAGAATCAGCCACAGTTGGCAGAATTGGTTGCTGTTGATATCGACGAGGCCCGTATGCAGCGGGTTAGCGAAAATTTGCAGCGCTTGAAATTGTCCGCTAAATTGGTAGTTGGAGATGCGGCAAACCCTGCCACTTGGTGGGACGGTAAACTTTTTGACCGTATTTTACTGGATGCGCCGTGTTCAGCCTTGGGTGTTATTCGTCGTCATCCTGATATTAAAGTATTGCGTCGAGCCGAAGATATTGGCCAGTTGCAGGCTCTGCAAAAAGCCATACTACAAGCCATCTGGCCTTTGTTGGCGCCCGGTGGAGTTATGGTTTATGCAACCTGTTCGATTTTAAAGCAGGAAAATGAACTGCAAATTAAGGCGTTTTTGACGGCAAATACTGATGCTATCGAATTGCCCTTGTTCCCAAATGCCAATGAGGAAACCGCAGATTGGGGTGTTGCCGGTGTCTGTGGGCGCCAGATTATTACCGGTGAATCGGCGATGGACGGTTTTTATTATGCGAAGATCGGCAAACGGTAAGAGTGAGTCATGCTCGCGATATTTGGGCTGCACTTAGGGTTAGCTCTAATTAGCTAGGAAGTTTATGTTATTTGCTTTGGTGTATATAGGTTGAATTCCGCTGATGTTATGTATTAATAAATTAAGAAGTTCATTTTGTTAAAACTATTTTGCCTGTCTGTGGGGGTGTGCAGTCTCTTATTGTGTTTGTTGCCTGTGTTAACATTCGCTGACAAGCTCGATGCGCTTAGCCTAGAGCGGCCTGCCCGGAATTTAGATGAAGAAGCGGGCGTTAAGATAGAAAATGTTGAGACCATCTTGCAAGATGATAGCTATGTCTTATCGGCGGATATAGATTATCGACTTAGCCCCCGTGCGAAAGAAGCATTGCAAAACGGCGTGCCTTTATTTTGGGATATTCATGTCAAAACATTTCAACATCGTGACTATTTGTGGGATAAGGTTCTGGTTAGCACAGGCATTCGTTACCGTATTCAGTATCACGCCTTGCTCAATATGTATCGGGTTAGGGACGAAAATGGTGGTGAGCTTTATAATTTTTCTACCTTGTCTGCGGCGCTGGACTCAATGTCCGTATTAAGGAAGCTTTTTATTCTGAATAAAAATAATTATGTGCAGGGAAGGCGCTATGCTGTAGGTATTAAAGTGACCCTGGACCGGGATGCGCTCCCATTACCCTTGCGTCCGGTTGCTTACACTAACCCCCAATGGTATTTATCCAGCGACTGGACATTATGGCCTTTTACAAAATAAAACCTCCTGTCAGCTTGTCTATATTTATCCTGTTTGGCTCGATTCTGTTGTTATTGCAGTTGATGAGTTCGGCAACGCAGGAATCTTCAGAATTGAGTGCGATGTATTCCTGGCTACTGTTGGTGAATGCGCTGGGTTCTGTAGTGCTGTTGGGTCTGGTTGGCGCGAATATTTATTCTTTGGCGCGTCAGTTAAAAAAACGCGAGGCCGGTTCGAAGTTAACGACACGTATGGTGTCGCTGTTTGTGCTGTTAGCCTTGGCACCCGCCGCAATTGTTTTTTATTTTTCGATGCAGTTTTTACATCAGGGTATCGACAGTTGGTTTAATGTCGAAATAGATCGTGCCATGGAAGACGCGCTGGAATTGAGTCAGGCTTCTTTGGATCAGCGGATGCGCTGGCATTTAAAGAAAACCCAGCAGTTGTCCGAGAAACTGGAGGATTCTTCGGTAGCACAGGCGACCCTGGAAATGGAAAACCTGCGTGAGCTTTCCGGCGCCTCGGAGATGACCTTGTTTTCTCGGCAAGGCAGAATTATTGCGTCCAGCAGTATTAATCCCGGTGATATTTTACCGAGTTTGCCGGATGAGAATGTCTGGTTGCAGTTGCGGCAGAATTCCGAGTTTGTAGCTTTAGCTCCGGTTCGTGAAGATGAATTGATGATCAGGAGCATTGTTACGGTCCATAGTAAGGAGCCTGAGTATTTGCAGGCCTTATATCCGGTGCCAGTAAGAATTGCTGATTTGGCAGACTCTGTGGAATTTGCTTTTGTGCGTTATCGGGAGATGCATTTTTTAAGGGATTCGTTGAAGTTAAGTTTCTCGCTGACTTTATCGTTGGTGTTATTGATGAGTTTGCTGGCGGCGATTTGGGTAGCGTTTATTAGCATCCGAAATATTGTTGCGCCGGTAAAAGCACTGGTTAAGGGGACTCAGGCCGTAGCCTCAGGGCATTATGACCAGGACTTGCCGGTTATTGCCCAGGATGACCTGGGTTTTTTGGTGGAGTCTTTTAATGAGATGACGCATCGTATTGCCAGAGCCAGTGATGCAACACGGATGGCGGGTATCGAAGTTGAAAATCAGCGAGCTTATCTGGAAACGATATTGGGCAATTTAACAGCTGGCGTGATTAGTTTTGATGCTCAGTACAAGATCCGTACCGCGAATCAGGCAGCTTACCGGATTTTTCATATTCCGGTGAATCAGTTTATAGGACGTACTTTATTGGAATTGGTCCAGGCTTATGTTGAACTGGCCGAACCGCTAAAATCAATTCAGCGTTTGTTGGAACAGGCTGATGATATTTGGCAGCAGCGGATTGCTTTTTTGGGTTCCAATGGCCGTCAGGAATTGTTGTGCAGAGGCACGCCGCTGTTTTCACAGGAAGGACGGCGGGTCGGGGCTGTGGTGGTCTTTGATGATGTGACCGATTTGATTCAGGCGCAAAAAAATGCCGCCTGGGGAGAAGTTGCCAGAAGACTGGCTCATGAAATCAAAAATCCATTAACGCCGATACAGTTGTCGGCGGAACGTTTACAGCACAAGTTGGCGGGCAAGTTGTTGGCTGTCGATGCGGAAATGTTACAGCGTTCGACCACAACCATTGTGCAACAGGTTGAGGCCATGAAAGAGATGGTGGACGATTTTTCGGAATACGCTAAACCATCCAAAAAACAGACGGTTGATATTGATTTGCCTGGTTTGGTTCAGGAGGTGCTGGCGCTTTATACCTTGAAGTCTGGGGTTAATTTTAAAGCCGATTATGATACGGGACAGTTGATGATTAAGGGTGATCCGGTTAGTATCAGGCAGGTTCTGCATAATTTGATAAAAAATGCGTTGGAAGCAATAGATACCAGGGGTTTGATTGAAATCAACTTGCGGCGGGTGCAAAAAAATACCACCGATTTCATCGAAATAGCGATTTATGATGACGGTCCGGGTATTAAAGACGAGCAAATCGAACAAATCTTTGAGCCTTACGTGACGACCAAGGTCAAGGGGACGGGGTTGGGTTTAGCGATTGTCAAAAAGATAATTGAGGAGCATGGCGGTGCGATTTGGGTCGATACCAGCCGTCGGGAAGTGTCGCAGTCGATAGAGACTCGTTGCGATAGAGTGGGGGCTGGATTTATCATTCAGCTTCCGGCGTGTAATTTTTAGAGTATCGAAAAATGAATGTGCATATACCGCATATATTGGTTGTAGATGATGAGCCGGACATTCGACGACTGGTCTGTGAGATTCTTGAGGATGAAGGCTATCAGGTGACGATGGCAGAGGATGCCGCCGCAGCGCGAGAACTAAAAAAGTCTAATGCGCCTGATTTAATTTTGCTTGATATTTGGATGCCGGATACTGACGGAATCACATTGTTAAAAGAATGGGTGGCGGAAGAGCCACTTCTTTGTCCGGTCATTATGATGTCTGGGCATGGTTCGGTTGAAGCGGCTGTTGAGGCAACCCGCTTGGGTGCCTACGATTTTCTTGAGAAACCCCTGTCTCTGGCAAAGTTGTTATTGATTGTGGAAAGGGCTTTGGAGGCCAGTAGCCTGCAACTGGAAAATGCGGGGCTTAAGCAGCAGTTGGCTGCCGATATTGAGCCGGTTGGCAAGAGTGCGACAATTGCCAGGATCAAGGATCAATTGAAGCGACTGGCCCAGCATGATGCGCGAGTGTTGTTTGTCGGTGAAGCTGGTGTCGGCAAGGAAATGTATGCGCGCTATTTGCATAATAATAGTGCGCATCGGGACGGTCCGTTTGTCGATGTGGCGGTGGGCAGTATCTCGCCGGAAAATTCGGCGGTAGAGTTTTTTGGTAAAGAACAAGGAGGAAGGATTTGTCCGGGGTTGCTGGAGCGTGCCCACAAAGGAACGCTGTTTTTGGGTGAGATCGGTGGGATGGATAAGGAAACCCAACTGCGTCTTTTAGGTGCGCTGGAGTCCAGTTCTTTTTTGCGTGTAGGCGGTAGTGAATCGGTTCGTGTTGATGTGCGAATTGTTGCCTCAACCCGTGTTGCGATGGATGAAGAGGTCAAAGCAGGACGTTTTCGGCAGGATTTGTATTACCTGTTGAATGAAGTTTCTCTCGATATTCAACCACTTCGTGCGCACAGTGAGGATGTTCCGGCATTGCTTGGTTTTTATGTGGATTATTTTGTTACTCATGATAGGTTGCCTTTCAGACGTTTTTCAATGGCCGCGCAAAATTTTCTGCGAAATTATAGCTGGCGCGGAAATGTCAGGGAGTTAAAAAACCTGGTACAGCGCCTGATGATTTTGGGTGCCGGCGAAGATATAGAGATTGATGAGGTCAAGACTGCTTTGGGTTCTGATGTTATCGACGCGGTAATCGCAACTTCGGTACCAGATTTTTTTAATTTACCGTTAAAAGAGGCCAGGGATCATTTTGAGAAGGCTTATCTTGAATATCATTTTGAGCGCAGTAGCGGTAGTGTTGCGAAATTATCCGCTGCGGTAGGCATGGAAAGAACACATCTTTATCGTAAATTACATTCTTTGAATATAAAGCTCTAGGTGCAAATCGACAGACGACAGACTTACTGATTTCTTGTCTTTCACCTTTAGTCTTTTGTCTGATTAATAAATAAACTTGAAATACGTAGCATTTTTTAGTAGAATCCTCGCTCTTTATTAAGCCTTTAACAGAAAGCCCAAGCAACGATGAAAACATTTAGTGCAAAGCCAGCAGAAGTTAAGCGTGATTGGTACGTGGTCGATGCAGAAGGAAAGACACTTGGTCGTCTAGCCTCTGAAATTGCGCTTCGCCTTCGCGGTAAACATAAACCAGAATACACACCGCACGTTGATACCGGTGATTACATTATTGTTGTTAATGCAGAGAAGATAGGCGTTACAGGCAATAAAGAAAAGAACAAACTGTATCAGCACCATACCGGTTATGTCGGTAATCTTAAGACTGTTACGCTAGGCAAGTTGAGAAAAACTTTTCCTGACCGTATTCTTACTACAGCAGTCAAAGGAATGTTACCTAACAATCCACTGGGTCGTGCAATGTTCAAGAAATTGAAAGTATATGCAGGTCCTGAACACGAGCATCAGGCTCAACAGCCTCAAGCATTAGAAATATAAGCGGGTAGATCATGGCAGCAGCAGCTCAGTACTACGGAACAGGTCGTCGTAAATGTGCAATAGCACGCGTTTATGCAACTTCAGGTACCGGAAAAATCACTATTAACAAAAAAACTATTGAAGATTACTTTGGTCGTAAAACTGACCAGATGGTATCTCGTCAACCACTTGGTTGTGTTGACATGGAAGGTAAATTCGATATTAATATAATCGTTAAAGGCGGCGGTCCATCAGGTCAAGCTGGCGCTATTCGTCATGGTTTGACGCGTGCTTTGATGGTATATGATGAAGGTTTACGTCCAGCCTTAAGAAAAGCAGGTTATGTAACACGCGATTCGCGTATTGTAGAACGTAAAAAAGTTGGCTTACATAAAGCCAGAAAACGTCCACAATACTCGAAACGTTAATCAGGTACTTCATGCAGTAACTGGTTTAACATATCAGAGATAAAAGAGGCTGCATTCGTAAGATGTGGCCTTTTTTTATGGGTATTTTAAAGTGGAGGGGTATGTGAGAGTTTCGATTGTTATTCCGGTTTATAACGAAGCTGAAAATATCGATTTATTGATCGAAGAACTTGTTGCCACGATGAGTCACGCTGAAGTCTACGAAATTATCTATGTTGATGACGGCAGTACAGATAATACTGTTGCCGTTTTACGGCAGGCTCAACAAAACAATAAATTGCTTAGGGTGATTCGGCATCGGCAAAGTTGCGGTCAAAGCACCGCAATTCTTACCGGGGTAAAGGCAGCAAATTATCCATATATTGCTACGTTGGATGGCGATGGACAAAATGATCCGGCTGATATTCCGAGGTTGTATCGAGTTTTGATGCAACAGAGAGAGATCAGTCCCAATTTATCGATGGTAGCGGGATGGAGAAACAAACGCCATGATTCTTCCTGGCGACTATTTTCCTCGAAAATTGCAAATAGGGTTCGCTCAAGTTTGCTAGGGGACAATACCCCTGATACCGGCTGTGGATTAAAAGTATTTCTAAGGGATGAGTTTTTGAGCTTACCGTATTTTGATCACATGCACCGCTTTTTACCGGCATTAATTTTAAGAGCCGGAGGTCGAGTGATTTCGGAACCGGTCAATCACAGAGCCAGGGCGCATGGATATTCTAAATATGGCACATTAGATCGGCTTTTAGTTGGGCTTGTCGATATCTTGGGCGTTATTTGGTTGCAAAAACGCGTAAAACTTCCGGAGATAAGTGAGTGAGCATAGATAAGGAAGCTATCTGGTTAATTATAGGTTTTGTGGGTCAGGCATTATTTTCAGCTCGCTTTATAGTGCAATGGATTAAGAGTGAGCGTGAGAAAAAAAGCGTATTCCCCGTTGCTTTCTGGTATTTCAGTATTGCCGGTGGTGTCACGCTCCTTGCGTATGCCGTTTATCGGCAAGATCCGGTTTTTATCGTCGGGCAACTCAGTGGTCTGCTGATTTATTTTCGCAATTTGTACTTTGTGGTTTATGCGCAAAAAAACTCAAACGCGGAATAAAGAGATTGTCTAACTAACTACTTAGAAAAAAATTAAACACCTATTTCTGCTTGTCTGGGCAAAGGTCATCTCAAATTGGTTTATATGATCCATTTATGTTTAGAGGTTTAGATAACTTTTTCATGTCCGAAAAATTACCAACATTTATTAATAACCATCTTGTAAGCATATTTGCCAGCGTGTTTGTTTTGCGCGTTGCTTATCTTTTTGTTAATGGTCTGGATTTAATCGGCGACGAATCTTATTACTGGGATTGGTCGCGCAGACTGGACTGGTGTTATTACAGCAAACCGCCGATGGTGGCGTGGCTAATAGCGATAGCGACAGAAATTGGTGGGGATTACACAGCCGTAGTACGTTTCCCAAGTGTTGTGTTTGGAACGGTCTTTTTGGGCTATTTTTATGCAGCAGCTCGGGAGATCTATTCTGAAAGGGCTGCTGCGTTGGCCTTGTTATTGATGTTAGCCATGCCGTTTAATGTTTTGGCAAACTTATTAATGACAATCGATCCGCCACTTTACTGTTTCTGGATGATGAGTCTTTATTATTTGCAAAGAGCCTTGTTTGGCGGCCAGCAATCTGCCTGGTTTTGGGCTGGGTTGACAGCTGGAGCAGCTTTGTTGAGTAAGCAAATTGCCGTATTGATACCGTTGATGCTGATTGTGTTTTTGCTGCTTAATAAACAACGGCATGGTTCATTTAAACGGGATTTTCTCGTGTTCTTGCTACCGGTCATTCTGTGTTTAGTGCCGCTTTTAATTTGGAATCAGCAGCATGAATGGGTAATGTTTGGTCACAGTCAAGGTCACTTTGAGATTAAGGGGGCAGTCGGTCTTCTAGCCCGCCTTGAGCAAGGTGTTGTTTTTTTGCTGTTTCAATTATTGCTGGCAACTCCGGTTATTTTTGTTTTAGTGCTGATACTTAGCATTCAATCAAGCTTTGGAATCACTCGTTTATCGGAAAAAGAACAATTTCTGGTTTTGATGGGGCCAATGTTATTGGTTGGGATAAGTGTGTTTGGTTTTATGCAAAAAGCACAGGGAAACTGGCCGATTCCTTTTTATTTTAGTGCATTGATTTTACTAAGTGGACAATGGCTGACTGCCAGCTGGAAAAAGCAGATAAAAACAGGTTTGCTTATTGGTTATCTAATGGTTTCCCTGACTTACACGTTGCCGATTTTAATACAGGCTTTTAATCTGCAAAATACCAAGATTGATCCCACTTATAGATTCAGGCATATTCATAATTTTGTACAAGAAATTGATGAGCAAAGGCAATTATTGCTGGCCGAACCTGAAAATGCGATTATTATAATTTTAGGGCATCGCTATTTGGCAAGTCAGTTGGCGTTTTATCTTCCCGATCATCCCTCGGTGTATAAATATGACAATACGGGAAGGATTACCTCACAATATGAACTATGGCCCGGTCCCACTGATTCTATAGGGAAAACCGCTCTAATTGTGTCTGAAAAAGAAGAGTTTGATGTTCCTGCCGAGTTAAAATCGGTTTTTGTAAGCTTTCGCAAGGTTGGTGAAGTGTTTAATCCAACAAAAGAACATGCCCGATATCATCTGTTTTTGGGTGAAACTTTGAAATATTGGCCGCCTCTCCAACAGAAAGAAAAACAGGAATAGAACATGAAGCTTATGAATTTGGAACGACGTTGGCGTGAGTTGATAATCCTACTGGCTTTGGTTTTACTAACCACGCCTGTTTTTTGGTTGACTGATCTTGATTTTAAAGCGGCCGCTTTTTTTTATCACCCGAGTGAGGAAGGTAATCCTTGGCCTTGGAAAGACTGGTGGCTATGGCATTTTTTATATCAATATGCTTATTCCTTTACTATTATCGTTGCGTGTAGTTCATTGCTAGCAATAGTATTGACTTATTTCTTGCCCGGATTGCGGTCATTTCGCCGACCCGCACTTTACTTGTTATTAGCTATTGCACTCGGTCCTGGCTTGGTGGTTAATCTTGTTTTTAAAGATCACTGGGGACGCCCAAGGCCAGCACAGATTTCTGAATTTGGTGGACCTCATAGTTATATTCCGCCCCTGCAAATGGGTCATACGGGAGAAAAATCATTTACTTGCGGGCACTGCTCGGTGGGGTTTGCATTTTTTGCACTGTATTTCTTGGCACGTAAACGGAAAGCTTTCTATCTTGCTTTAACGTTGATTTTTGGTCTTACTTTGGGTCTGACCCGTATGTCAGCGGGCGGACATTTTTTATCGGATATTTTATGGTCTGCTTATCTTGTGTTTTTTGTGGATTGGCTTGTTTATTATGGATGGTATGAGCGTAGCAACAAATATGGGTAAATATTCAAAGGAGATTCATGGCCAATTACAATACACCTATTGTTAGTAGCTATATAAAATTTTCGATGATTTTATTAAAAAACGGATTATCTGCCGCGTAGTTGCCTTTTTAAAGAAGGTAATTAACTTATACGTTGTATAAAAGTCCCTCCAGAAACTTCCTTGCTTTAAAATCTTTTTTTTGGAAAAAACCAAAGAAATGCTTGCGGGATGCTTTAGAAAAACTTGCAACGAGGAGTCCTCTAGGCTTATATTTTATAAGTTGGTTATGTCGAATAATGCAGTATAATCAGACCAGGCATAGAAAAAACAAACATTTAAATCGTAAGGTTTAATTAGGTGATTCTATAGTTTATAGGTTTTGTAGCAGGTCTATCTTTTTAAGCGCAATAGGAAAAATCATGAAAATTAATATGCCGGTTTCTGATAAGGAATACGTATTGACTGAGACAGATTCTATTGTTTCCAAGACTGATCTTAAAGGGGTAATTACTTATATCAATGAAGATTTCATTCGAGTTAGTGGTTTTACCGAAAAAGAGTTGATTGGAGTTTCACATAATATTGTTCGCCATCCAGACATGCCCATCGAAGCGTTTGAGGACATGTGGAAATCGCTTAAAGCAGGTCGACCTTGGTCAGGCTTGGTTAAAAATCGTTGTAAAAATGGTGATTTTTATTGGGTATTGGCGAATGCTGCACCCATTTACGAAGGAAACCAACTGATCGGTTACATGTCTGTTCGCAGAAAACCCGAATACGAACAAGTTTCAGGCGCCAACACTGCCTACAAACTCTTTCGCGAAGGCAAAGCAGGCAATATAAAAATTCAAGACGGAAAAATCGTTAAATCAACATTGTTAACCAAGCTGAACTTGTTCAGGAATTTTAATATCAAGCGTCGTTTAATATTTTTGATCGCAGCCGCGTTGCTGCTGTTATTAGGAATAGGTGGCTTGGGGTTGTCTGGTATGGACAAGGCTAATAATAGTCTGAAATCTGTCTACGAAGAACGAACCTTGCCGATCAATCAGTTGTCAAAAATTCAGAGACTGTTACTGACTAATCGTATTCGGATTACTGCAAGCCTGGTGACGCCAGCTCCCGAAATAGTCCAGAAAAACACTGCCGAAGTAGAGCAAAATATCTCGGAAATTACCCGAATATGGGATGAATACAAAACTAATAAACTGGTACCCGAAGAGCAAGAGTTCGCTGATAAGTTTGCAGAGGATAGAAAGCATTTTGTTGGCGAAGGATTGAAGCCGGCAATTATCGCTCTAAGAGCCAATGACATGGTACTTGCCAACAGTATCATTGTTGAAAAAATTCGTCCACTTTACGAAACGGTAGATGAAGGTTTGCAAAAACTAATGCAGTTACAACAAGATGTAGCCAAAAATGCCTATGAGAACTCACAAGCTCGTTATGATAATACCCTACAGATTTCTATCTGTCTGATTGTTGTCGGATTTTTGCTGGTTTTGTGGTTAGGTATCAACTTGATCCGTATTATTGTGCGACCTTTAAGCGCAGCCACTGTGCATTTTTCTAAAATGGCACAAGGCGATTATAACAATGTCATTCAAATTGAACATCAGGACGAAATTGGCAAAGTGCTTGAGTCGCTTAAGTCTATGCAAACTAAACTGGGTTTTGATATTGCCGAAATCACCCGAATTTCTGAAGAAAATCTTCGCGTCAAAATTGCGCTGGATAGTATTTGCACTGGCGTGATGATTGCCGATAACAACCGTAATATTGTTTATATCAACAAAGCGGTGGTTGATATTCTTGGCAAAACCGAGGCAGAACTTCTCGAGCAACTGCCAGATTTCTCAACGGCTCATTTGCTGGGTACCAATATTGATGGCTTCCACAAAAAACCGGCGCACCAAGCTCAGTTACTTGCTTCTTTAAGCGGTACTTATAAAGCCAGCATGTTATTGGGTAGCCATACCATGGTGGTGACTGCTAATCCTATGGTCAATGCACTCGGACACAGACTTGGAACGGTTGCTGAATGGGTAGATCGGACTGACGAAGTCTCTGTGGAAAAAGAAGTTGCTGAAATTGTGGAAGCTTCTGTGATGGGCGATCTTTCTAAGCGTTTGGCTTTACAGGATAAGGATGGTTTTATCTTGCAACTTGGAACTGGCATAAACCAGTTGCTTGGAACCAGTGAGAGTGCGCTTAAAGAGGTAGCCCGAGTTTTGGGTGCCTTATCGCAAGGCGATTTAACGGAAACTATTACCAATGACTACTCGGGTACTTTTGGACAGCTTAAAGATGATTCCAATGCAACAGTAGAAAAATTGAAAGATATTATTGGTCAGATTAAAGAAGCGACAGACAGCATCAATACCGCTTCAAAGGAGATTGCCGCTGGTAATAATGACTTGTCACAGCGCACCGAAGAGCAGGCGGCCAGTCTGGAAGAAACCGCTGCCAGTATGGAAGAGTTAACGTCTACAGTGAAACAAAACAGTGAAAACGCGAAATACGCCAATCAGCTTGCTGTTGATGCTTCGGCCATAGCAGGTAAAGGTGTCACGGTGGTTGATCAGGTTGTGACAACGATGGAAGGTATTAATGAAGCTTCGCGCAAAATTGTCGATATTATCGCCGTTATTGATGGCATTGCTTTCCAGACTAACATACTTGCGCTGAACGCAGCCGTGGAAGCTGCCAGAGCCGGTGAACAAGGCAGAGGCTTTGCCGTGGTAGCCGTCGAAGTGCGTAATCTGGCACAGCGTGCAGCAGCAGCAGCAGGTGAAATCAAAGGTCTGATTGGCGATTCGGTAGAAAAAGTTGAAGATGGCGCCAAATTGGTCACTCAAGCTGGAAAAACCATGGGCGAGATTGTTAACTCTATTCGTGGGGTGACCACTATTATGGCTGAGATCAGTGCCGCTTCAATTGAACAAACCTCTGGCATTGAACAGGTCAATCAGGCAGTGGCCCAAATGGACGATGTTACCCAACAAAATGCCGCGTTGGTAGAGCAGGCAGCCGCTTCGGCGGAATCATTGGAAGAACAAGCGCACAATTTGTCGATTACGGTAAGCGGTTTTAGAATAGATGACAACCCCAGGACTGTTAAGCAAGTGCAGTCTCCAACAGTTGTTAAAAACACAGCCAGTAGTCAGAAAAGCTATGCATCAAAACCTGTTTCCCCGATTAAACCTAAACCGGTCGCGTCTCATGGGGATGAGTGGGAAGAGTTTTGAGGCCTTTAGTCGTGCGGTTGTACTCTAAATTACAAAGATGACTAATAAGTTAAATTAGTCGGATGCTTTGACCTGTTGCCGCAGATTCCAGAGCGGCAACGATAATTTGGCAATTTTGTTTTGCATCCTCTAATGACAGCTTAGGTGCAGTGCCATTTAATACGCAGGCGCTGAAATGTTCAATTTCTAATTTAAAGTGATTGGCCGTCGGCAGTTGTTCCTTTGCATTTTTACCCTCTTCAGTCCACCAGGAAATTACCGGCACATCGCCAGGCATTGTCCAGACGTTATGACATTTTATGCCGCCCAGAGTGCCAATAATCTCATACTCACAACGTCGTGCACGTTCAAAACTGAAATCAAATTGCGCGTATTTACCATCACCAAAATCGATGATGCCACTGTTGGCAATGTCAGCGCCACTTTCAACATATTTGGCCACAGCAGTGACGGCAACAGCGGGTTCCTTAAAAAATTGCCTCGCTGAATGAATAGCATAACAACCGATATCCCACATCGCTCCGCCGCCATTGTCCACGCTCTCTGTTAACCGATACAGTCGTGCAGGTCGCATCATAAAAGAAAAGCTGGATCGCACTGACCTTACTTCGCCGATGAGTCCGGAAGCAATTAATTCTTGAACCCTGGCATGTTGTGGGTGGAAGCGGTACATAAAGCCTTCCATGACAGTGACCTTATTCTGTTGTGCAGCAGCTTCAATCGCGTTAATATCGGCGATCGTTAAGGCCATAGGTTTTTCGCACAGTACATGTTTGCCTTGTTCGATGGCTCGCAAGGTCCATTTTGCGTGTTCGTGGTTGGCAAGCGGCAAATAAATGGCATCAATAGATGGGTCGGCAAGTAACTCGTCAAGATCGTCATAAATATTCACCTGCTGTTGGTCCTGGGCATAATGTTCCAAGGTTTGAGCGGCAGCTCCCGGACGGCGGCTGGCTATAGCCGCAAGTTCTGCATTGTCGGCTTCAACAATGGCAGGCATCAGGCGTTCGTTAATACGTGCGGCCCCTAAAATACCCCAGCGTAATTTTGTTTTGTTAGTCATGACGGTAGCCTTAAGTGAGTTGAACTTATTTCAGAAGTGGATGATCTTTTGGTAATTGTTTGGCTATCCATAACGCCAGCTTGTGTTTCATATTTACACCATTTTCCTGGTCCAGTGCCAATGGCTGAAGCAATTTGTCGTTCACCAGTAGACGATAAAGACATTCTGTTTTGTCTTTTGCCGAATCGGTTGCAGCAAAGTTTGCGTAACCACGATTTTTTGCATAATTTTCGCCAACTTCCATCGCTTTTTTGAGTAGCTGTGGTTCATTTTTTAATTTAGCCATTGATGATCTTCCTGTTTTGAATTTAAGTTATTTTACCAATACGCTAATTATTTTTTTAGAAATTGCCACTGTTGATTAATCAAACCTTGTAGTGGCTGATATTGGATTTTATAGTTCATTTTTTGGCAATCAGCAATCCAAAAGCCCAGATAGAGCCAATCAATGCCTTGTTCTTGTGCGGTGCTTATCTGCCAAAGTACCGCATAAACGCCAAGGCTATAGTCTGAAAACTTGGGGTCAAAGAACGTATAAACAGCTGACAGGGCATTATCCAGGCAATCGACGATGGCCAAGGCGGCAAGTTCACCGGCAATTGAAAATTCAATAAATTGCGTATCACACCAGGTACTGCCTAAAAAGTTAAGGTACTCTTCGGGTCTGGTGTTGGCCATATTGCCACCAGCATGCCGTTGGTTTTGGTAACGTAGATACATTTCGTAATGTTTTTGTTCGAATGCAACAGGTTTGATGGTGACGGTAGTATCAACATTTTTTTGCAGGCAACGTTTTTGGCGACGGTTAGGAAGAAATTGTTTAACAGCTAAGCGAACCGGTACACATTGGGAACAGTTCTCGCAGCGGGGTGTGTACACATCATCTCCGCTACGTCTGAAACCATGTGAGATAAGCTGTGAATAAACTCCGTTAGTCAAGGTAAATTGAGGCTTAACAAATGCCGATTGCGCAAAATTATCCGCCAGATAGCTGCAAGGATGCGGACTGGTAATCAAAAGGGGGATAGAAGTCATATATGTCGTTGTAGTGTGCAGAAATGATATCAGGCAGCATTATAACGCTAAGTTTAGAGGGAACTTACAAAGTCGACCAGGCCAGTTATTTGGAGCACTCAAAAAACAATTGTAATATTTGCTGAAGCCGATACACTCAAGCGACAAGAAATCAATCCGCAATTTTATTTTATGAAAAAAATCCCAATCGGTATCAGCAGTTGTTTATTAGGCCAGAATGTCCGCTATGACGGTGGCCACAAAAAAGACTCTTATATTACCGGTACGCTGACTGAGTATTTTGATTTTTTGCCCTTGTGTCCGGAAATGGGGATAGGTTTGGGCGCACCTCGTCCTACCTTACATTTGGTCAAAATCAATAAAGTGGTCAGTTGTGTTGGTATTAAAGATCCTGACTTTGATGTAACCGAACGTTTACGTGATTATGCCGACCAACAAAAAGACGCACACGCTGCTTTATGTGGTTATATTCTGAAAAAGGACTCGCCCAGTTGTGGCATGGAACGGGTCAAAGTGTTTAGGGGTGAGCAACCGCATAAAGATGGATTTGGTATTTACGCTGAACAAATGATGCGAAACAATCCGTTAATGCCGGTAGAGGAAGAAGGTCGTATGGGCGATGCAGGCTTGCGCGAGAACTTTATTCAGCGCGTTTATGTGCTGCATCGTTGGAAAAATATGCTTATTGAAGGGGTGACACCTGCCAGTCTGACCAATTTTCATGCACGACATAAATTGATCATCATGAGTCATGAAGATTATCGTGACTTGGGGCAGCTATTGGCCGGTGTGACTAAAACCAATGTCGCTGAAGTTGCAGAGCAGTATATTTTGCAGTTGATGATGACGTTAAAAAAACCGGCTACCCGTAAAAATCATGTCAATGTGTTGCAGCATATTCAAGGCTATTTGAAAAAAGCGTTAAGCGCTGACGATAAAGCAGAGTTGTGCGAAGTGATTGAGCGCTATCGGAACGGTTACATTCCATTGATAGTGCCGTTAACCTTGCTTAAGCATCATTTCCGTAAAAGCCCCGATCCGTATATTGAAGAATCATATTATATGTCGCCTTATCCACAAGAATTACAACTTATCAATCAGCTATAACATGGCCAAAATACTCATTGTCGGCTGCGGTGCAATTGGTTCTGCGCTTGCCGAGGTATTAGCAAGGCAGGGCCATCAGATAACCGGGTTAAAACGTAATCCGCCGGTTTCTGCGGTCAGCCACATTAACTATGTCACTGCCGACATCAGTTCAGTTGATGATCTGAACAAGCTTGAGAGCGATTTTACTCAGGTCTTTTTTATCGTTTCGCCGGAAGGCCGTAATGAACAAAGTTATCACAGTGTTTATGAGATTGGCTTGAAGAATCTGCTTGCAAGGCTACCAATGGCAAACTGGTTTCTGGTCTCCTCGACCAGTGTATATGGACAGACGCAAGGTGAATGGGTTGATGAAGATTCGATCACTGAGCCGGACAATATTGCCAGCCAGTTGATCAGGCAAGCGGAACAAAGTTTGATGGCGTTCAATCCGGCTAATATCGTGGTACGCTTTTCCGGTATTTACGGACCGGGGCGTGAGTATTTACTAAGACTTGCCTTGCAAAAGCCGGAAATCCAGCAAACCCCGCCTTATTTCACTAATCGGATACATCAGCAGGATTGTGTTGGTGTTTTATGTTTTTTACTGGAACAAAGTTTGGCGGGTAAAGCCTTGGCGCAATGTTACGTGGCCAGTGATGATGATCCGGCACCGACCTGGGAGGTTATGTCCTGGCTTGCAACGCAGCTAAAGTGTCAAGCCCCGACAGCCAAGGAAGGTAGCGGGTTTACGATGCTACCAACCTTTAAGTCAGAGGCCAGATTGTCCCCCATCGGTGCACAAGTAGGGATGAATAAGCGTTGCAATAATGCGAGGTTAAAAGCTTTGGGATATAAGTTTCAATATCCCGGTTATAAAGACGGCTATCTTGAGTTAATCAAAGCAAGGAATGATTGATTATTGTTCGCCATAACTTGGATAATCGGTATAGCCTTTTTCGTCGCCGCCATAAAAGGTATTCCGATCGGGTTCGTTCAACGGCAGATTTTTGGCAAAGCGCTCCGGTAGATCGGGATTGGCAATAAATAATTGACCGAAAGCCACCATGTCGGCATGATTTTGTTCAATCGCTTTATTGCCTGAATCAAGATCATAGCCATTATTGGCCATGTAGTAACCTGTAAAACAATTTCTTAATGCTACATAATCCAAATGCCGTTCACCGGTCAGCATATCGCCTTCCAGAACATGCAGATAAGCCAGAGAGTAGTCGGATAATTTTTTGGCGATTGCGTTAAAGGTCAGTTGCGGCTGACTGTCATTAATATCGTTAAAGCTGTTTTCGGGCGATAGCCTCACCCCGACACAAGGTGCTCCACAAATGGTTATAACTCTTTCTACAACTTCAATCAACAAACGCATGCGGTTGGCAATACTGCCGCCGTAGTTATCATCCCGTAAGTTGGTGCTGTCTCTTAAAAACTGATCCAGCAAATAGCCATTCGCGGCATGAATCTCGACACCATCAAACCCCGCCGACTTTGCATTTTGCGCGGCTATTGCATAATCGTTCACGATATAAGATAGTTCGGCTAGAGTTAGTGGATGCGGTATTTCAAAGTCCTGCATGCCAGTAAAAGTCATTGCCTGTCCGTTGGCTTTTAGCGCAGAGGGTGCAACAGGTAGACTTTGATTCGGTAGCAGTGAGGAATGAGATATTCTGCCGGTATGCCAGAGTTGGATGAAAATGTGTCCACCTTGTTCGTGAACTGCATCGGTGATTCGTTTCCAGCCAGCGATTTGTTCTTCCGAGTGTATGCCGGGTGTTCCGGGATAGCCAATTGCGTTAGCCGATATTTGACTGCCTTCGCTAATAATCAAACCGGCACTGGCCCGTTGTCGGTAATACTCAACATTCATCGCTTGTGGCACATTGCCCTCGCCAGCCCTGTTGCGCGTCAGGGGAGCCATCATAATTCGATTAGTTAAGTTTAAATCTCCTATAAGAATAGGTGAAAACAGATTGATCTTGTCTTGCGCTATTGATGTCATCAGGTACTCTTAGGGTTTGGGAATATTTTAACGACTATTAAATGTGTCCGATATTTTTAGTCGCTTTGCCTTTGATGGTATTTTTATCAATTTTGTCCTTAGACTGATTTTCAGGATCGGATGATTTTATTGTAGTAAAATCTTCCGTTTCCTCAGGGGCGCGAGGCTCTTTTCCCGCCATTAAATCTTCAATCTGAAGGCGATCAATAGTTTCCCATTTCATCAGCGCATCGGCCATTTTATGCAGGATATTAATATTTTCCTGCAGGATGGCTTCCGCACGTTCGTAGTTTCGATCAATAACAACTCGAATCTCTTCATCTATTAGTTGGGCGACATTTTCAGATACAGAACTGCCGGGCGCACCGGGATGTCCCATAAAAGGTCTTCCGCCTTCTTCGCCATAAACCAGAGGGCCTAATTTGTCTGAGAAACCCCAGCGTGTCACCATGTTGCGAGCCATTTCAGTGGCTCGTTCAATATCATTGGATGCACCGGTAGTTACACGGTCTCCCCCGTAAATCATCAGTTCGGCAATCCTGCCACCAAACAGACTGGCGATTTGGCTTTCCAGTTTACGTTTGCTGGCGCTGTATTGATCCCTGTCAGGAAGAAACATGGTAATACCCAGCGCTCTGCCTCGGGGCATTATACTGACTTTGTATACCGCATCATGATCAGGAGAAGTTTGGCCAACAATGCAATGTCCAGCTTCATGATAAGCAGTTAATAATTTATCCTCTTCAGTCATGACCATGGTATGACGCTCTGCGCCCATCAGGATTTTATCCTTGGCTTTTTCGAGGTCACTCATGTTGACTTCCTGCTTGTTGGAGCGTGCAGCAAACAGTGCGGCCTCATTGATAACGTTGGCAAGGTCGGCACCTGAAAAACCGGGAGTGCCCCTGGCTATGTATTTCAGTTCAACATCGGCGGCGGCGGGTACTTTTTTGATATGTACGTTTAGTATTTGTTCTCGACCACGGACATCAGGTAAACCGACATTGACCTGTCGGTCAAAACGTCCGGGTCTGAGTAAGGCTTTGTCCAACACGTCTGCACGGTTCGTGGCAGCGATTACAATTACGCCTTCATTGCCGTTAAACCCGTCCATTTCGACCAGTAATTGATTCAGGGTTTGTTCCCGTTCGTCATTGCCGCCACCCATGCCAGCGCCGCCCCGTTGGCGACCGACCGCGTCAATCTCGTCAATAAAGATAATACATGGTGCATGTTCTTTGGCCTGTACAAACATATCCCTGACTCTTGACGCGCCGACACCGACAAACATTTCGACGAAATCAGATCCTGAAATGGTAAAAAATTTAACGCCCGCCTCACCGGCAATGGCTCTGGCAATCAGGGTTTTACCTGTTCCAGGAGGTCCAACCATCAATATGCCGCGTGGAATTTGTCCGCCCAGTTTTTGAAACTTTTGTGGGTCGGCCAGAAAATCAACCAGTTCGGCGACTTCCTCTTTAGCTTCTTCGCAACCGGCAACATCGCTAAAAGTGATGGTCATTTTGTCTTCTTCCAGCATTTTGGCTTTGCTTTTGCCGAAGCTGTTGCCGCCCGCGCCGCCTTGCATTCTGCGCATGTAAATGATCATCACGACGATCATTAGCAGCATCGGAAACCAGGAAATGAAGATTTTCATCAGCAGAGTTTCCTTTTCGGGTGGCACAGTTCTTATCTGAATTCCAGCGCTGAGTAAATCGTCAATTAAATGTGGGTCACCAGGATTAAAAGTCTCAAAATTTTGACCGTCAGAAGTACGAATAGTGATTTGTTGACCTGATACTTCAACACGTTCCACGAGTCCATGTTTTACCTTGTCGATAAAATCTGAATAAGATAGGGAGTCTTGTAACGGTGGCGTTGTTTTTATTCGGTCATAAATCAAATAGCCACCGGCAATAACAATGCTAAAAATCAGCACATTAAATAAATATTTCTTCATGTAGATCTCCTGGTTACGACTGACATGCATGGTCACCGTGACTGCTTCCGGCAATTGTGGGCAATCAGATTGGTCAAAAGTGTCGGTAAAACGCCAATCCTGGGGGATATGGCAGTTAATAAATACCAAACTATCAGGTATGATAATCCTCATTTACTTTAAAATAAATCATTTCCAAAGTTGAGTGTTCATAAGCGCTAATGACTTGGTCTGACTGACAAGTAATAAATGCCTTCTTTTTTAATTTTAAGTTTGCAAATTTTTTTGAAGGGCTACATTAATGAATACTAGAACCATTTTTTATCTTTTATTTATGCTACTAAGTTCATCAGTCCAGGCAAAAACAGTGACAGAAAATCAACTGCCCAATTGTCCGGACAGTCCTAATTGTGTTTCAAGTCAGGCGAAAGATGCCGGTCATTATATTGCACCGTTTAAAATAATCGGCAGTATTGATGAGGCTTGGGGAGGTTTAAAAACGGCGTTGCTAAATCAAAGTCGTACTGTAATCACTCATGACACTGTCAATACGCTTCATGCAACGGAAACCAGTCTGGTGTTTCGATTTGTGGATGATGTCGATGCAATATTGGATGCGGAGGCTCGGTTAATTAATATCCGTTCAGCATCGCGCACCGGTTACGGTGATTTTGGAGTTAATCGCAAAAGAATAGAAATGCTCCGTTTGCAATTGCAACAAGGACATTTTATTGAGTGACACAGATTGTAGTGCTTACCGTATAACCCAATTTTTTCTCATGTTGCCACGCTGGCAATGGTGGTTTTCTGCCGTTATTCCCTTAGTGCGTTTTCTGCATCCTTACCTCTTACAATCCCAACTCCCAGTAAGAAAATTAATGTTCCCCATAATAAAGACGGCACCAGCCAGAACCAGTTTTGGTAGAAAGTAGCTGGTGGATTTTTTAGATAGGGCACTTCGTAAACCCCAGACCAGGCTTGATGAATCGGGGAACGCTCCAGAATTTCTCCCGATGCCAGTGATACAGTCGAAATCCCGGTATTGGTGACGCGTAAGACTGGTCGGCGAAATTCAACGCCGCGTGCCAAGGTCATAAACATGTGTTGGTAAGGTTCCTGCCAGGAACCATACCAGGAATCATTGGTGACATTGACAATAAACTGTGCACCCAGTTGGGCCAACGAACGGGAAAAACCGGGAAACAGGCTTTCATAGCAAATTTGCGCGCCCATTTTATAGTCATTCCAGAGTAATAAATCAGTTGGGCCGTGACCTCTGGCAAAGTGGCCAGTGGCTGGTAACCAGTTGCGAATTTGCGGAAAATATTGTTCGCCTGGGATAAATTCGCCAAAAGCCAGTAAGATAGTTTTGCTGTAATGCGGAGGTACGAGTTCACCATCTTTATTTAAGACAAATAATGAGTTGGTAATCAGGTTGCTTGCTTCATCAACGCTATAAGCGCCAGTAATCAGGGGCAGTTGTCGATCTTGAAGAAATTTGGTCAGCGCAACGGGGTATGGTTCGTCAATAAATTGCTCACCCAGCAATGCCGGAAATGCAGTTTCAGGCCAAAGCGCAAAGTCAATTTGAGTGTCTGGATGCGTTTTGAGTGCTTTATCAGTCTGGTTGATATAACGATTAAAAATTTCTTTGCCAAAACCTTTTCCCAGTTCGGCTGCCATTTTTTCAGCGTTTTCAATGTAAGCCTGAATCATCAATACTTTAAACGAGGCATCCGGTTGTGACAGTCGGTTTTTAAGCCACAAACCGCCAAGATTGAGCAGCATAAAAATACTAAACACGCTGGCGAGAATGATTTTTCCGGTATTTTGTTTACGCTTTTCCCAGGCAATATAGAGAGGCAGATTGCATAACAGGGAGGCAGCACTCAGTCCGCTAAAACCGATCACTTCCGCCCAATGATAAACGGGAATATTTGAGCCATACCAGGAATAACCGAAGTTCCAGTCAAACAGAGTTAGCGAATTTGCTTCACAAAGTATGGTAATTAGAGCCATTAGTCCGAGAGATAGTCGCTTTGACCAGTCAAACTTTTTTCGTCCCCAAAACCATAGCATACCTGCCAGTGGAACATAGGTATGCGCGATCAAGCCATAGATTAACATGCCGACAGCCGCTACCGGCCAGTCAAGATGAGCGAATTCATGTAGCAGGTAAGTGACCCAATTAAAACCGATCAGCGTGAATACGAACGAGGTCAGCAAACCGCCAAGGAATACGTTTCTAAAACGGGTTTGCCGATTCCAGAAAAACCATAATGGCACAAAACAGAATAACGAAGCCCAGGGAGGAAAGGGGATGTAACTGGTTCCGATTAGAAGGCCTGATAAAATCGGCAGTAGCCAAAGCTTATGAGAGCTAGGTGTGACACTGTTCATAGTGTGTTAGTAAGTTGTGGGTCGGGTTAGCGTAATGTAACCCGACGGATACCGCATTAGTTTGTTGGGTTACGTTGTTCTAACCCGGAATCTATTGGTACTCTTAATTACCGTGGATCTCCGCATGTAAGGCACGGTACTCATCAGTTAACTTGTGGTTGGGAACATAATGTACCAGTGGTCTTGATTCTGAATGCGATTCCCTGACCTTGACTGACGGCGAGATCATGGCAGCTAGTACCGGCAAACCTTCAGCGATCAGTTCTTCGACTAATTGGCGCGGTAAATTGGCTTGTCTTTGAAACTGGTTGACGATGATGCCTTCAATTTCTAGGTTATGGTTATGGTCGGCTTTAATTTCGCTTACTACTTGCATCAAAGAATACAAGGCATCTCTGGCAAAAGTGTCGCAATCAAAAGGAATCAGGCATTTGTCCGCAGCGATTAAGGCGGATTGGCTGTAGAAATTCAGGATGGGGGGGGTATCCATGTACACCATATCAAAGCCTTCCAGTTTTTCCAGAGCTTCTTTAAGTTTAAAAATCTTCATTCGTGATTCCAGTCGACCTTGCAAGGGCTCAAGTTCGGGATGGGACGGAATGACAAAAAGATTGGGGAAAGGCGTTTCGTGTATTGCGCTTTCAAGACCGGAACCAGAAGCTCCGCCACCAAACAGCGATAAGCTCAGACAGTCCTTAAAAAAGTGGGCAATGGTTTTGTCGCTATCGCTGATTTTATTGCCGAGCAGGTATTGCGTTGAGTTGCCCTGAACATCGAGATCAATAACTAAGGTGCGCTTGCCTTCTACAGCACTGATGGCGGCTAAATTACACGTAATAGTCGATTTGCCGACGCCGCCTTTCTGGTTGAAAATGACTCTGCGCATGTTATCCCCGTTAAATCAAATGGTTGAAAGTTTCATTATAAAGCTTGAGCCGCTAATATCAAATGCGGATAAAAGTTTTACCTTTACATTGCGGACATTCGGGGATTTCGCTGGGCGTTTTAAAAGCAATTTCTTTACCGCAATCGTCGCAGATGAATGTACCTGGTACGGTAATATCGCCACTGTGATAGGTGTGCGCTTCGGCTAATTGTCCGATTTTGGCTAATTCCAGACGGGTTTTATCCGCCAGACTTAAAAACGCATCCAGTGTGAAGTTTTCAATTAATTCAATATCGAATTTAAACCATTCTGATAGCGAGTTCTTATCTTCCTCAGCGGATAAGCCGTGAGCCGCATGTTCAATGTCACGTTTAACGAATTTGGAAACCTTATCCAGGTCATCGCTGGTTAAGTTATTGTCTTTGCTTGTTTTTTCTTTTGAAATTTCCAGTGCGTCGGAAAAAGAATGTAAGGTATCTTCCATCGTTTCATGCAGATGTGACATGAACTCGGAATAGGCTGTTATAAGTTTGTTTTTATTCATAGGGTTCAACTCCTGAAAATGAGGCTTTAGATTTAAGCAACTGTACGGTATTCTAACGCTTTTGACTGGTAAAAGACGAGAAGGATGCAAGAAAATTATAAGCCGTTGGCAATTGAGCAAGAAGTACAGGCCACTTGGGAAGCTTCAGGTGTGTTTAATGTGTCGGAGTCTTCCACACAGGAAAAGTATTATTGTTTGTCCATGTTCCCTTATCCCAGCGGCAAATTGCACATGGGGCATGTCCGAAACTATACCATCGGCGATGTTATTAGTCGCTACCAACGTATGTTGGGTAAAAATGTTATGCAGCCTATGGGTTGGGATGCGTTTGGTCTGCCGGCAGAAAATGCGGCAATGCAGCATGGCGTTCATCCGGCTGACTGGACTTACAGCAACATTGATTATATGCGTGACCAGCTTAAACGACTTGGTTTCGGCTATGACTGGAACCGTGAATTAGCGACTTGCGACCCGACTTACTATAAGTGGGAGCAGTGGTTTTTCTTGAAGTTGCTGGAAAAAGGTCTGGTTTATAAAAAAACCGCGCCGGTTAACTGGTGTCCGAATGACATGACTGTGCTGGCCAATGAACAAGTCATCGATGGATGCTGCTGGCGCTGTGATACGCAAGTCGAACGTAAAGAAATTGCCCAGTGGTTTTTAAAAATTACCGCTTATGCCGATGAATTGCTCACCTCGCTGGAGGCGCTGGAGGGTTGGCCGGAGCAGGTTAAAACCATGCAGGCCAACTGGATAGGGCGTTCCGAAGGTGTGGAGATGGACTTTATCGTTTCTGATTGTCAGTCGGTCAGTATCTATACCACCCGTCCCGACACTTTGATGGGCGTAACGTATCTGGCTGTTGCCGCGGAGCATCCGCTGGCGTTGGCTGCTGCAGAAAACAATGCCGACATCAGCGCTTTCATTGCTGATTGCAAGATGATGGAAACCTCTGAAGCTGCCATGGAAACCATGGAAAAACGCGGCATAGATTCAGGCATCAAGGCACTGCATCCGATTACCGGCGAACAGGTTCCGGTGTGGATTGCGAACTTTGTGTTGATGGGTTACGGCACTGGTGCGGTGATGTCGGTTCCTGCCCATGACCAACGTGATTATGAGTTTGCCAAAAAATACGGCATTGCGATTAAGCAAGTCATTTTTTCTGCGGATGACAGTGTGGCTGACGATTGTTCCGAGCAGGCATATACAGTAAAAGGCATGTTGAAAAATTCCGGCGAATTTGACGGACTGACCTCGCTACAGGCTTTTTCAGCCATTTCGGAAGCGTTGGAAAAAGATGACAAAGGCCAACGCAAGACCAATTTCAGGTTGCGCGATTGGGGCGTTTCCCGTCAACGTTACTGGGGCGCACCGATTCCGGTTATTTATTGTGATGACTGCGGCACGGTTCCGGTTCCCGAGCAGGATTTGCCGGTGGAACTGCCCCGAGATGTGGTGCTGGATGGTTCTCAATCGCCGCTGGTCGCACATCCGACTTTTTCCCATGCTGATTGCCCAACATGCGGCAAAACTGCGCGTCGTGAAACTGATACCTTTGATACCTTTATGGAATCATCCTGGTATTTTGCGCGGTTTGCCGGTAATAATCCCGACTCAATGCTGGATGAAAGCGCAAAATACTGGCTGCCAGTCGATCATTATATTGGCGGTATCGAACATGCCATTTTACATCTGTTGTATGCTCGGTTTTATACCAAGTTATTGCGTGATGAAGGCTTGTTGGTGTGTGACGAGCCGTTTAAAACCTTATTGACGCAGGGCATGGTGCTTAAAGACGGCAGCAAAATGTCAAAATCCAAGGGCAATACAGTTGATCCCCAAGGCTTGATTGACCAGTATGGCGCAGATACCGTGCGTCTGTTTATCATGTTTGCCGCGCCTCCGGAGCAATCGCTGGAATGGTCTGATAGTGGCGTTGAAGGGGCGTTCCGGTTTTTGAAACGGCTCTGGAAACAAGCTTATCAGCACAGTGAGGCAGGTGGATCGAAACTTACTTTAGATAAACAGACCTTAACTGAACAGCAACAAGCTGTGCGTCGCCAGTTACATCTGACTATCCAAAAAGTCACCGATGATTTTGGCAGACGTTATACGTTTAATACCGTAATCGCTTCGAATATGGAGTTGGTCAATACTTTGTCCAAATTTATTGACGAAAGCGATAATGGCAAGGCAGTTCGACAGGAAGCGCTGGAAGCAATCGTGTTGATGCTTGCGCCGATAGTGCCACATATCTGTCATAAACTTTGGCAGGATCTTGGGCACCAGCAAGCAGTAGTCAGTGCTTCATGGCCAGTGGTTGATGCAACGGCCTTGGCGCAGGATACTTTGGAGATGGTGTTACAGGTTAATGGTAAGTTGCGTAGCAAGATGATGGTTGATATTACGGCAACTAACGAAGCAATAGAGGCAATGGCGTTGAGTGATGAGCATGTTATGCGCTTTATTGAGGGCAAGCCGGTTAGAAAGGTGATAGTAGTGCCTAAAAAACTGGTTAATATTGTTGTTTGAGATGAAAGATGAAAGACGAAGGACGAAGGACGAAGAACAAAACTCGTCTTTCGTCCCTGAACCTCGAATTTTATAGGAAAACCTGTGTTAATAAATAAAGCAGCCATAGTTGTTGTAGCTATTATGTTGAGTGCTTGCGGCTATCATTTGCGCGGTGCGCTTGTGTTGCCGGCAAACATGAAAAATATTTATGTTGAAGGTGGTACTGCGCCGTTACTTGACCAGTTTAAGCAGGCGATTAAGTCATCCTCCGCAAAGCTGTCGTCTTCTCGAGCAGGTGCTGGCATTGTTATCAAGATATTTAACGAAGATTTTAGTCGGCGCGTTTTATCATTAAGCTCCCGTGGCAAGTCCAACGAATTTGAACTTTACTATCGTCTGGAGTATGAATTTGCTAATGCGGGTGATGCAAAGTTGATGGATCGACAGACTGTTGAAATTAGACGTGAGTATTATAATGACCAGCAATTTGTTATCGCAAAAGACAACGAAGAAGCAGGTATAAAAAATGAAATGTATCAACAGGCGGTGCAAACCATTGTTAATCGTGCCAGGGTGGTATTAGAGGCAGGCGCCAAATAGCATGCAGCTTAAGCCAGAACACATGGCGGCGGCACTGAAAAAAGAATTGTTGCCGGTTTATTTTTTAAGTGGTGATGAACCTTTACAGCTGGGCGAGATTGCAGATGCGGTCCGGGCTGCGGCACGAAAAGCCGGTTACGATACGCGGGAAGTGCTTTCTGTAGATAGTGCTTTTTCTTGGAGTGAGTTATCCGAAGCGGCAGGCTCCTTATCTATTTTTGCCGACAAAAAAATTATCGATTTACGCTTATCCACCGGCACGCCCGGTTTAGATGGAGCTAAGGCATTAATCGCCTATTGTGAACGGCCTCCTGAGGACACCTTGTTGTTGATTACCGCTGCCAAGGTAGCTAGCGCTTCCTTGAAAACGCGTTGGTTTCAGGCTTTGGATAAGGCTGGCTGTGTGATTCAGGTCTGGCCGTTAGAAGGTCAAGACTTATTGCGCTGGTTACAGCAAAGAATGCAGGCACGCGGACTTCAAGCTGAACCGGAAGGTTTAAAAGTTCTGGCTTCCAGAATTGAAGGGAATTTGTTGGCGGCAGCTCAGGAAATAGAAAAACTTTATGTTTTATATGGGGCAGGGCATCTTAGTCAGCAACAAATTTTTGATGTAGTGGCCGACAGTTCCAGATTTGATGTATTTAAACTGATGGATAGCGTGTTGGCTGCCAAGGTTGGGCGAATTTTGAAGATACTGTCAGGCTTGAAAGCGGAGGGTGTTGCCGCACCGGTGGTTTTGTGGGCTTTGACCCGTGAAGCAAGGGTATTAATAAAGATTAAACGGGCACTGGCCTCGGGTCAGAATAGAGCCGTGGTTTTTAAAAATAATCAAATATGGGACAAGCGCCAGCAACTGGTCAGTGACGCATTGATAAGGCTCAGCGAGCTTGACCTTAATAAAATATTGACACTCAGTGCAAAGGCGGACAGGCAGATTAAAGGCCGCGAGCAAGGAGAACCCTGGGAAACGCTGTTAGCCGCATGTTTGATTTTTGCCCGACCGTAATTTTTGCTGTAGATCATCAAATTAGCCTCTGAAATTAAGCGATAAGCCTCGCAATAGGTATTCAAATTGCATTTATAAGGCTTCTGCTTAATATAAGAATATCTCTCCAAAATCTGTTTACGCTAAAATTACTTTGTAAATGGCCATGTTAGGCGTTAGACTTATTCATAATTAATGATAAGTTGCGTAAAGCTAAAAAAACCTTCAGCATAAATATTAAGCCGTAGGATCAATTTGTTACAAGATTATAAAGCCCATCATTTCTATTGGTGCAAACTTCCTTTGGAGCGTAATTTTGACAATTATTACCGATACCACGCTTGTCGAAGCATTGAGTTCAAGCAGCGATCATAATGACCAATATCTTGGAATGCTTGCTCATGAACTTCGCAACCCTCTGAATCCTATTCGTAATGCTGTGCAACTGCTTAAAATGCAGAACTTCACTGATCCTATATTGGCAGAAAGCTGTAACGTCATTGACCGTCAGGTAACGCATATTGCTCAGTTGCTTGACGAACTGGTAAACGGCACTCATGTCATTCAGAACAAAGCAAGATTACTTACCGAATGTTTTGATCTTGCCGATATTGTGAAAGATGCTGTAGCAAACACTCATTTTCTGATTGATTCGCGTAATCAGGAGTTAATTATCTCTCAGACTAAGCAGGCACTATGGATTGAGGGCGATCGTGTCTGTTTGACGCATGTTCTTTCTGGTTTACTTAATAATGCTTCCAGGAACTCAGGCGTTGGAGGAAGAATTAACTTAAATATTACTTCTGAGAACTCTGAAGCCGTTATCCAGGTTCGGTGTATGGGGGGCGGCATTTGTGTTGAAATGCTCCCGGATACCTTGTATCACTTTACTCAAGCCGATGAACAAGGTGGACTTGGGTCGATGCTTACACATCAATTAGTTGCAAAACATGGTGGCACAATTAGGGAGGAGGACTACGGGATCGAGCAAGGTACTTTGGTTACAATTCGACTTCCAATATTAGTTATTGCGTCCCCTTTTTGTGAAGCAGAACCAACTGAAAAAAATTCAAACACACGTAAATTTCGAATTCTGGTTGTAGATGACTATGTCGCGGCAGCAGAAAGTTTATCGATGCTTTTGCAATTGGAAGGGTATGAGGTGCAAATTGCAAATTGCGGTATAAAGGCACTCGAATTAACTCGTTCTTTTCAACCGCAAGTCGTATTACTGGATATTGGTCTTCCTGATCTGAATGGATATGAGGTCGCGACACAAATTAGGAGGTTGCCGGAAACAAAGAGTACACTTCTGTTTGCCTTAACGGGTTATGGCGGTCCTGAAGATTTTAAGTTGAGGCAAGCAGCCGGCTTTAAATATCATTTTATTAAGCCTTTAAACTTTGAAAAATTATCAGCCCTGTTGCGAGCTTCAAAGCAAGAGTTCCTTGGTAGCGTAACTGATATTGCACCATTAATAGGGAACTTTCCTGGCGTCATAAAAAAGCAGGATGATCAAAATTCAACATCAGATAAAAAAATACTTAATTCATTTTGCAGTAACCATGCAAACGATGTCTTGTTAATTAGATTCGCTTATCAAAAAGGTGATATTGAGACTGCCGTAAAGCTTGTTTGCAAGTTTGATGATTACGCCAGTAAAACGGGTATTAACGTATTTTGCGATTTAGCTATAGATTTGAAACAAGTATTAATACAGCGTAATGATAGTTCTGTAACAGCTCTGTTGACTGAAATCGATCTCAAGCTAAACCAACTCATAGCTGAAATTTACGGTATTGTTATCATGCAAGACCAGATATTGACGATTCAGCAATTTAATGAACAATTATTTAAGCTACTTGAAAATAACGATTTTATCAGCGATGAGTTTCTTAATCAGTTTAAAATCCAATTATCTCAGGATCAACAGACAGACTTTAACAGGCTAAGTCAACATGTTTTTGACAGCGATTATCCAAAGGCCAGAGAAGTTTTCGGTAAATTGATTAATTGTTCGTTTGGAAATACCGAATTAGCTTCTCAAGACCAACGTCCACTTATACTGATAGTCGATGATGAACGCATCAATCAGGCATTGCTGGTTAAGTTGTTAGCGCCGGACTTCCAGATCAAAGTAACGGGGAATGGCTCTAAAGCACTCGAAATTGCTCAAGTTTCCCCACATCCTGATCTTGTTATACTCGATATTAACATGCCTGGAATGGACGGGTATGAAGTTTGTCAAAGATTTCGGGATAATCCGGTTACTTGTAATGCCCCCGTGATTTTTGTGACTGGCGCGTCAGACCAGAATTCTGAAACGCGTGGTTTGCAACTTGGTGCGATGGATTTCATCGCCAAGCCCTTTCACCCGGTTATTACTTTGCTACGAGTGCGAAACCTGATATTGCTCAAACAACAAGAAAAGCAATTAAGGCATCTGGCCCATTATGATGCGTTGACTAAAGTTCCTAACAGAATACTTTTGTATGACAGAATGAAACTGGCTATTGCACAAGCCAAGCGTGAGCAAAACATGCTTGCTGTGTGTTATCTGGATATTGACGGGTTCAAGCAGATTAATGATGCCTTGGGCCATCAAACTGGTGACCAGGTTTTGATTGAAATTACTTTACGTATAGGCAGGATTCTTCGTGAGGGTGACACCATTGCCCGTTTGGGTGGCGATGAATTTGTAGTATTACTGCCCAATTTGCATAATGTAGAAGAGTGCTTCGTCACCTTAAAGCGGCTACATGAAAATATTGCCGTGCCTATTATCATTAATCATCAAACTTGTAATGTAACTGCCAGTATTGGCGTTAGTATTTTTCCTGATGATAATGAGGACATGGACGGCTTGCTTCGCTTTGCAGACCAAGCCATGTATATTGCCAAGCATTCCGGCAAAAATTGTTATCATATTCATAATGCTCTGCAGAAATAGCTGTTGGAATTGCTATTGTTAATTTGTGTTTTTTGTAAGTGCCAACTTTTTAGCAAAAGATTGACATGGATGTAATAATACCAAAGCATAATCATTTCACTGATTTTGACCGTTCGTTTGTGAGAGGGAAATATAAATCTGTGTGTTTATTGAAAGATCTGTCGATTTTTATTTCTAAGTAAGGTTACCTCATGGTTTTCCATTACAAATGAGTTCTTGAATTCCACTATCCGCCTATATTTGGAAAAATCATGATTAAACCTTTTCTGGCACCAATGTTTGGACTGTTATTAATACTTACAAATAACGTTTTGGCTAATCAACTTAGCGTTCCGTTGCAAATTGATTATAGTTTAATAAAGAAGATATTAGTTTCTCAACTGTATATCGGGAAAGATAATGTTGCCGATGTCTGGAGCGATCACCAGGGTTGCAGCTATTTGAAGCTATCCAATCCCGAGATTAGTGGTAAAAATGATCAAGTCCAGCTATTAAATGATGTTCAGGCGCGATTCGGTACAGGACTGGGTGGAAAATGCTTGACGCTTCTGGAGTGGGCAGGTGTTTTGGAAACGTTTCAGCAACCCACCTTGGATTCTGATCATTCAGTACTGACTTTTCCGATAACCCGTGCGACAGCTTATGATCGTAACGGCCATCAGTTATCTATCGATAAGCTTCAAGATTTGATCAAGCGAGTTGCTGAACCCAAGCTTGCTTCAGTAAAAATTGATTTAAATGAATCAAAAGGTAAAATCGAACAAACCCTGATGCATTTTTTACCCAGGGATAATGCGGCGGAAGTTAAACAGATCCTGACGTCACTCAAGTTCAGTAATATCAAGGCCGGAGAAAATGGAATCGGCGTTAAGCTAGATTTTAATGCGCCGGCCAAAAAGGTGGTAGCAAAGTCTGTTGCCGCTTTTAGCGAAGCAGAACAAAAACAGTGGCAAGCTGCCTGGCAGCAATGGGATGTGTTTTTGAGTTCAGCAATTAATCAGGCCACCGAAGATACAAAATCCGCTGAACTTCGGGAAACCTTACTGGCAATTTTAATGGATTCACGCACTGCTTTTCAGGCCGGTTTAAATGAACATTCAGGGGATGGCGCCGATCCGGTGCGGGTATTTTTTACCGACACCTGGACTCGACTTGCACCGGCCTTGAAAACTATTGCCCAAGACTTGCCAGGCATTCAGGGCTTACGTTACATAACCTTTATAGCGGCAACCGATGTTATTTACGAACTTGAACGAATAGGCGCGCCGTTTGGCCTGGATATTTCATCCGATGGCTTGCGTAACCTTGGACGTATTTTGATAGAGGGAAAACAACAGCAGGCTATCATTCAAAAATAGCCGCTTCAAGATTTTTACTGGAGATCAGGCCTTTCAAAACTGATTTGTCCTTGATGCCCCCAAATCGGGTGCCAGCAAGATTGGCACCGGTAAAATCGGCATCTTCCAGCTTACTTTCGGATAAATCTGCTCCTGACAAATCGGCATTAGTCAAATCAGCTCCGGAAAGATCAGCACCAAATAACACGGTGTTCTTAAGAATACTTCCGGAAAGATTCACATGGCGCATCAGGGCGCGATTAAGATTGGCATCAGAGAGATCTGCACCTGACAAATTTACATTATTTAAGCTGACCCGCATCAAGCCCATCGGCTGGTTCTTCATGTCAACGCCCCAATTAGCGTGAGATAGATTGGCATGACTAAGATTAGAACGATCGAGGTTGGCAATAAAACGACTCTCGGTAAGATTGGCCTTAGTCAAATTAGCTCCACCCATGTGTACGCCAAAAATACTGGTTTTGGATAGATTCGCGCCGGAAAGATTGATTTTTGACATCACGGTTAAATCCAGGTTTAGACCTGATAGATCACAATTACTTAAATTGGCGTTACGTAAATCGGCCCCCCATAAATCAGCATTTCTAAAATCAAGACCTGACAAGTCCAGTCCGGTAAGGTTTTTACGACGTAATTGTGCGAGGTGAGTTTTATCAGCCTTGGCAAGACGCTGTTCTACGGTGGATCGATTTAATTCAGCCGCTGATGCTGATGATAGACAAAACACAGTCGCCAACAAGCTCAGACCGTAAAAATGGATTTTCATGTGTATATACTCTCGTGGTGAATTCATGGAATCAAACTAAATAGTTGGCGGAACTTTATCGACAGTTAAGTCCTAATGCAACAAGGGAATAGAAAAATTTAGATTAGTGTCATGATCATTAGCATATTGGAGCATGTAATAGATGGCTTACAAAGTTCGGAGCATTAAATACAGTTGTAATAGCCATGTATCAGATTAACTTTTATCCACTTTAAAGAACGACATAACTTCTTGTAATTGCATGGCTTGCCCACTCAGTTCTTCAGCTGTGGCGGCAAGTTCTTCTGATCCTGCAGCATTTTGTTGCGCCGCTTTATCTAATTGATTGATCGCGTCACTGATTTGGCCGATTCCTTGCGCTTGTTGCTCTGAAGATGCAGTGATTTGCTCCACCAAAGCAGCAGTTTTTTTAATATTGGGTACTACTTTTTCTAGCAGGACACCTGCATTCTCGGCTATCCTGACGCTTTTTTTGGCTAAACTGTTAATCTCTTGTGCGGCTACCCGACTATTTTCAGCCAATTTTCTAACTTCTGCCGCGACTACACTAAAGCCTCTTCCATGTTCTCCGGCGCTCGCCGCTTCAATGGCTGCATTAAGTGACAGCAGATTGGTTTTGTAGGCAATATCTTCTATTAAACTAACTTTATCGGCGATTTCCTGCATTGCTTCTAACGTCCGTTTTACCGCATTACCGCCATTTTCAGCTTCCTCCGCTGACGTTGTAGCGATTTTATTGGTTACTTTGGCGTTTTCAGCGTTGTTTTTAACCGATGCGCTTAATTCTTCAATGGATGCTGTGGTTTCCTCTACACCAGAAGCCTGTTCAGTAGCGCTCTGGCTGATAGACTGAGCGGTTGCACTGATTTCCTGGGAGGCGCTGCCCAACGCGTCTGAATTTGCGCGAACTTCATGAACGACAAGGCTCAATTGATCGCGCATATTTTTTAGTTTATACAGTAAACTGCTTTGATCACCATGTCGCACCACAATTTCTAGGTTAAGATCGCCATTAGACATTTTAGAAACCGCCTCAGCTGCATAAGCAGGTTCGCCACCCAGTTGTTGCATCAAGGTGCGAATAATCAAATAGGCAGAAATGATACCAATGAGCAGAGCAATCGCAGAAATAATTAAAATAATAGTCATTGAGTTACTGACTAAACTATCAGCATTTTTCCCTGACTGTTTCATCAACTTGACTTGAAATTCGGTGAGCTTATCAATAGCATTCATATATGCGGTTTGCATGCCTCGGACTTCGCTTAATAAATAGTCAGTGGCTTCTGCTTGTTTATGCTCTTTTGCAAGTGCGATAAATTTGTCTTGAGCTGCAATATAGGTCATGCGTGCATCGATTAGCTGTTTTAATAAGGCTTTACCTTCAGGACTGCGAATATTTTTTTCTAGCAGATCCAGGTTTTCTTTGATGTTTTTACGGGCCTCTTCGATGCGCTTCAACTCTTGAGCGACTTTATCTGCATCCTTGACAAGAATGGCATTGCGCATAGCGCGAGCGATGACGTTAACATTAGCGGCAATATTATTGCTCCATGCCGTTTTTGGAAATTTATCATTAATAATATCGTCGAGATTCGCTTTAAGATTATTCATGCTATAGATGCTGAGACCAGCAACAATAGTTAACAATATCAGCACGAAACTGAATCCCAATATCAAACTTGTTTTAACTTTAATTGCACTCATGATTTACCTCTTTGTTCTATGTTAAATATAGATCCTATCAATAGACTTTATCATTTAATTGGAGGCTAGACTAAGTTGATCATGAATATAACCATAGACTAGTTATGTATGGTTTTTTAGGTAAAAAATGGAAACTCGTTATTTTTTGATGGCCGAATTACTTGGAAATGAATGATGTTCGAATACAGTAAGACCATCACTAACCACTTAAGAGGATTTAATGCACTCAAACATTAATTCATTAAAATCTTCTTCAGAGAAGTTATTTTCACATTCTAGGCCGCATTCAGACGCGGTTTGATGTTTTATAGTTCCGTTTATTGTAAGGGGAATTCCAGATTCCGGAAGGATGAGTAATATTTTAACTCTACCGTCCATAACGGTTGATAGGGGACTATGCAATTTGATTTTAATTCCGGAGCAACTGAAATCAAGTACTTCTCCGTTAATACACAAATTACTGTGTGGGGGGTGTATAAACGTAATACTGGCGTGAATGCCCTTTAACTTATAGCGAGGAAATCGGCGTTGGTCCTGTTCCATAATCATCAAATTTACGCAGCCTGAAGAAGTTTGTCTGCATTATATCAATCGATGATTATTTCCCTACGCTAATCCAACATTCCCGCATGAATAATAAAATCTTCGATCGCTTTAAGGCCTTGTTGCGTCTTTAAATTAGAAAAGACAAAGGGTCTCTCACCGCGCATTTTTTGCGCATCCTGTTCCATTACAGCTAACGAGGCGCCGACATAAGGCGCCAGATCAATTTTGTTGATGACCAATAAATCCGAGCGGGTAATTCCAGGACCGCCTTTGCGCGGAATTTTGTCGCCAGCAGAAACGTCAATCACATATATTGTAAGATCCGCCAATTCCGGGCTAAAGGTTGCGCTCAGATTATCCCCGCCACTTTCAACCAGAATAAAATCAAGATTACCAAAACGATGGATCAGGTCATCTACCGCAGCCAGATTCATTGAGGCATCTTCCCTAATTGCCGTATGCGGACAACCGCCAGTTTCAACCCCTATAATGCGCTCCTCAGGTAGCGCCTGACTCCTAATCAAAAACTGCTGATCTTCCTTAGTGTAAATATCATTGGTCACGACCGCCATTTCAAACTTATCGCGCATGGTTTTACACAGCGCATCTACCAAAGCCGTTTTTCCAGAACCGACCGGGCCGCCGATACCGACTCTTAAAACTTGTTTACTAATCATACAACCTCTTAGGAACGAAATAATCTGGAATACTGCATTTCATGGCGACTGCTGGCCAACGCCAAACCGAAGACACTGCCACCGATATCATGATCGGCAAGGCTTAACGCCTCATCAACTAACGCTGGAATCTTTTCGGCTAAATCAGTCAATAGCCGTTGCCCGGCAACCTGCCCTAAGGGCACCAGTTTTACCGCACATAAAACCTGATTTTCCAGCCAACTCCAGAGATAGCCTATGGCAGCGTCACGCTTTTGGACTCCCCAATTAACTGCGGCAAAAGCAAATAAAGTGGCAAAGGTGGCTTCCGGTTTACGTATCCAGATTTGCATGTCAGCTATTGCCAAGGCATCCAGCAAGCGTGCCAGGGCTTGGCCGGTTTGTCGATCTTCTGCCCTAAGCTCTGCGGTTTCCCGACTGGCAAGTAACGTCCTGCTCCACGCCTCAACGCTGTCAATATTTTCAGCTTCCCAGGCCTCATAAAGTCGAAGCAAAACAGGTAAATCAATACGCGTCAAACTGATCTCCATCAATCCGTCAATCCATTCCCCGACGTCAGTTGCATTGTTTATCCAGTCGTCATCAACCGCCCGTTCCAAACCCTGCGAATAACTGTACATTCCTATCGGCAAGCCGGGACTGACCAGTTGCAGTAAAC
This sequence comes from uncultured Methylobacter sp., assembly GCA_903832775.1. Lineage (GTDB taxonomy): Bacteria > Pseudomonadota > Gammaproteobacteria > Methylococcales > Methylomonadaceae > Methylobacter_A. The sequence continues at coordinate 67,209 of CAILCX010000100.1, forward strand.
GCAATAAAGCGAGATCAGTGACCATGGCCGTGATACGCACCCTGCTCAGGTTCAAAAGGTAGTACCTCGTGCGAAACCAACAGACCCAAGCCTTCCAACATATGATCCAGTACATGATCAGTTAAAAAACGTAGTTCACCGGGTAAAATTTGCAAGGCAATATGCCGGTTACCGAGGTGATAACAAGCTTTGGCAAATTGCAGGGTATCCGTGGTGCGAACTATAGAAAGCGATTCTGGCGCCGCCTCAATCCTAATGCAGTATTGGTCGGAACCGGTTAACAAAGAACCTTTACGTAATACTTGACCGCGCGGCATAAATAACCCGATTTTGGTGCCGCTATCGGTTTTAAGTAACAAGCGGCTTTTCTGGCGCGATTCATACGGTAAGGTCACCACATCGTCAGGGATGGTCTCGGGTGCAGCCAACTCAGTGAGTTTCAACATGTTCAAAATAAAAAATAGCGTTGGGCAAAAGGCAACTCGGCTACAGGCTCGCAGGTTAACAACAGACCGTCTGCGCGCACTGAATACGTTTGCGGATCAACTTCAATATTTGGTTGATAGTGGTTGTGTATCAAATCTTTTTTTCCGATATTCCGGGTATTTTTAACCATACCAATCCGTTTTTTCAAACCTAATGTACCGGCAACATCAGCTTCGACAGCGATTTTGGGTAAAAAAAACATCGACGTATAAGACGATGTCACACCGAAAGAACCGAACATCGGCCGGTAATGAACCGGTTGCGGCGTTGGAATCGATGCATTGGGATCGCCCATGGGCGCTGCGGCAATAAATCCGCCTTTAAGAATCAAACTGGGCTTGACCGCAAAGAAAGCCGGATTCCATAGCACCAAATCCGCCAGTTTACCCACTTCGATTGAACCCACTTCATGCGAAATTCCATGACTGATAGCCGGATTGATGGTGTATTTGGCAATATAGCGTTTAATACGAAAATTATCGTTGCGCGATGAATCTTCCTTTAGACTGCCCCGTTGTGCTTTCATTTTATGAGCGGTCTGCCAGGTTCGGATAATTACTTCGCCAACGCGACCCATCGCCTGCGAATCGGAAGAAATCATCGAAAACGCCCCCAGATCATGCAAAATATCTTCAGCGGCGATAGTTTCACGACGAATCCGCGATTCCGCAAAAGCCACATCTTCCGCAATACTCGGATCCAGATGATGACAAACCATCAGCATATCCAAATGCTCATCCACGGTATTAATGGTATAAGGCCGGGTCGGATTGGTTGAGGATGGCAAAACGTTAGCCTCGCCACAGGCTTTGATAATATCGGGTGCATGACCGCCGCCCGCGCCTTCGGTGTGATAAGTATGAATGGTGCGGCCTTTAAATGCCGCAAAAGTATCTTCAACAAAACCGGATTCGTTCAGGGTGTCGGTATGAATCGCGACCTGTATATCATAACGCTCGGCTACGGAAAGACAGCAATCAATAGCTGCCGGCGTAGTTCCCCAGTCTTCATGCAATTTTAAACCCATGGCTCCTGCACAAACCTGTTCTTCCAAAGCCACCGGCAAACTGGCATTACCTTTGCCTAGCAAACCAAAGTTCATCGGAAAGCCGTCCAACGCTTGCAGCATGGTATGTATATTCCAGGGACCCGGCGTACAGGTTGTGGCATTAGTGCCAGTTGCAGGGCCGGTGCCACCGCCGATCATGGTCGTCACCCCCGATGCCAAAGCTTCTTCTATCTGTTGCGGACAAATAAAATGGATATGCGCGTCAATTGCACCCGCCGTTAAAATCTGCCCTTCACCGGCAATAATTTCAGTGCCGGGGCCGATGACAAGATCAACACCTGGTTGCGTATCCGGATTCCCGGCTTTGCCGATGCCAGCGATTCGACCGTTTTTGATACCGACGTCGGCTTTGACAATACCCCAATGATCGATAATCAAGGCGTTGGTAATCACCAAATCCATGCTTAAACTGCAAGAAATCTGACTTTGCCCCATGCCGTCGCGAATAACTTTACCACCGCCAAATTTGACTTCATCACCATAAATGGTGCGATCCGCTTCTACTTCAACAAACAAACCGCTGTCGCCCAAGCGTACCCGGTCGCCAGTTGTGGGCCCGAACATGTCGGCATAAGCTTGCCTGCTAATTCTGCTCATTGCTTTTCCTCCAGCTCGCCCATCACTGCCTGACGAAATCCGTAAATTCTTTTTAAGCCGGCAAAGGCCACTAATTGCACTTCGCGTTGCTGTCCAGGTTCAAAGCGAACCGCTGTGCCCGCTGGAATATCGGGCCTAAATCCCCGGGTAACTGCACGATCAAACTGCAATGCGGGATTGGTTTCAAAAAAATGGTAATGTGAACCCACTTGAACCGGTCGGTCGCCGCTATTTGCTACCACTACTTTAATGGTCTCGCGACCGGTATTTAGTTCCAAATCGCCGTCGGTGGTAATAATTTCTCCAGGTATCATGGCAGTTCCCTATTCAATGGGATTATGAACAGTGACCAATTTGGTACCGTCAGGAAAAGTCGCTTCCACTTGTACATCCGGCAACATTTCCGCAATACCGTCCATCACATCATCACGGAACAGTAGCGTACGCCCAAACTCCATTAACTCGGCGACAGTACGTCCATCCCGGGCACCTTCCATAATTGCCGCACTGATGTAGGCTACGGCTTCGGGGTAATTAAGTTTCAAACCTCTGGCTTTACGACGCTCAGCCAGTAAACCTGCAGTGAAAAGCAGCAGTTTATCTTTTTCTCTTGGTGTCAATTGCATTGAGTTAGTCCAGTCGTGGTTCCAATCAGGTTGCCCAAATACGTGGCGCACAGGCTTTAATCAAGACAGTATCGGGTCGCACCAGCGTCCAGACCTGTTCAAAAAAACTGCGTAGTCGATCGCTACGGTCATCAACCGCCCTGCACACTAGCATATCATCAATACGGGTTACACCGCGTCCAGGTGAATCAGCGATTAGGCTTTGAATCGACGCCAATGTCTCAGCAGTTGCGGGACTGGCAAAAAAAGTTCCGCAAGCCGGAAATCCCTGCAAGCCCCAACGCGCAGAAAAGGCCTTTGCATCGATTTGTAAGCGCTCTAAAAACAAAGGCCGCTTGTCACAAAATATTTGCCAACTCATATCCGCCAGACCCGATGTAAAACCTTCGCCACTGGCAGGTCGACCTAAAGACAAAATTTCCCAGCCAATAAAACGGCCGCCCGTTTCAAGCTCTACTTTAACCACTGACTTTAAGTTGGCGCCTTCATAAATAATTGTTTCTTGCGGTAGCCATTCCAAGGCAGCATCTTTGGCAATTTTTATAGATACTGACTGCATGGCCAACTTACCGGTACTGCGATAAAACTTTCCGGCAGCAGGCGTGGTAAGTAACGCATGACTGCATTCTGCCGCATTGATTAGAATACTTAAATTATCGCCTGCGACTATGCCGCCGGGCGGATGTAAAATATACACATGACAGACGCCACCTTCAGGATAAAACGGACGCTGTACTGTTAAAGGTCCTTTATGCTGACGTTTTACCAGCAAGGTCTTATGCTGGTTTGTTGCAAAGCCGAGTTCCAACTCGGCTTGCCAACCCTTCTGAATCTCCTTATTTAATCCCGAATGAATCAATCTGTGTTACCCAGCCAACAAAACCACAAATGCCGTGGAGCAGGTTAATCCGAGGCTAATCCGAAGGACATTTAGCGTCTTGCCGCCCTGCAAACCGGCGACAAGTCCCAAGCCTTGCAAGTGGGCAGTGGCAAATAAAAAACCTAAGACATAAGTTATTTTGTCTGCGTCGATTGTGAGTTCTGAAGCATGGACATAGCCATGACACAAAGCAATGGTAGCCACCATGCCAAGCGCTGTAAAAATTGAAGTTCGGAGGTTAAATCCCAGAATAAGTCCGAACGCCAACAGCGACAAGAGCACTCCTTGTTCGGCAATTTGCAATGTAAAGCCGAGAGCATTTAATCCGGCGCCAGCCGCCATCATGATTAAAAAAGTTAAGGGTAAAGCCCAAATCATTTTACCCGCCAATATAAAGCCCCACAGACCGATTGCCAAAATCACTAACAAATGATCAATTCCCTGCAAAGGATGTAAAAAACCATCGGCAAAGCCCTGCGCTGAGTTTGCGCCGGTATGGGCGAATACGGGACTGGCCAGAAATGAAAGCAATAGTCCCGTTAGTAAAGTTTTTATAGTGTGCCTAGTCATAGTTACTATCTCCCTATTAATATTTAGAATCGAGCAACGGCCACGACCCATTATAACGATTGCGTTCTCAAACGAGTTTTAAATTCATTTGCCGGTAGAATGAATCTTTAGTCATGGGTTGCGAGTTACCTTAACAGGTCGTAGCACGAAAATGGATTAAGCTTTAAACAGAATCGGAACGGACCTTAAATCTGCCATTGAAAACCAAGGTTCATGGCATTAACGTTGGCGCCTGTTGCTCCGGTTGTGTAATTCTGGCCTTTGGTCATCAAGTCGCCGTACAGCCAGCTCAGGGAAATCTTGGCATTATGGCCGTCAATAACATAGTTGACACCCGCTTCATAAACATCGCGGGACGAACTGCTGACCGGATGTACATCAACGTAACGCACAAAAGGTTGCGCCTGACCTATCCAGATTTTTTGCGGAAATAAATACATGCCGCTGACATCGTAAGCGTTGCCTTCAAACAAGGAAAATCCTGTGTTGGCTATTCTGGAAGCCATGTTGTAACCTGAAATGCCGTAGTTTTTATATTCTCCGTTTACAGTTACTACGCCGCTATTGGGCAATACTTTTTCCACCAACAGATCAACAGTCGTGCCACGAAAGCTTGCTGGATCAGCTGCAGAACCGGCGCCACCTTGCTGATACTGATTCGACAACCCGACAGTCAAAATATCGCCGCCTTTACCGAAATAAGTCCCCGAGGTGTAATAGCCTGGATTTTTTTCTACTTCCCAAAAATTGTAGGCGACGCGCTGTCCATACAGAATGTTGTCATTGACGTTAGCACCACCTCTTAAACCTCTAAAGAAACCAAAGGCATATTGCAAACGACCACCCATAAACGCCCCCCAAACCGTGGCGCCATCGTCACGTCCCCTGGAACCGGCAGAGGTGCCGTCACTCTTTATGGTTCCGTTATAATCTGAAGGTTCAAACGGCGTTCCTGCTGAATAAATATTGTAAACACCACTGTAGTAAGGACCGTTCATTTCCCGACGTTCTGCGGGCACCAACATTCGACCTACCCATAAATTATACATGGGGTCGATTTCAAACTTGCCAATAGCATCCAATACCCTGACTTCGCCACCATTGCCACAGGTTGGACATTCAGTATTAAACTCAACCTTTAAATATTTATGAATTTGGCCATTCAAGTACAAACGAATACTGTCCAGATTGAAATCATTAGTCCACCTTTTATCGCTTCCGGCACCCGCGGCTGCTTCTTGCGAAGAGAAACTGGTACGTAAGCCGGCCCCAATACTAACCCATTTGGTATCATCAATTTTAAAAGTCGCTCCTGCATAAGAATCGGTCATTTGACCCGCGGCCAATCCCGACAATAATGCCGTAGCGAGCAATCGATTTTTTCTAGCGCCTGCTTGATGTTGGATATAATCTTTCATCTAAAGTCCCCTTGTTCATAAGCACAAATGTGAATGCATTTGCCCGAGAGCAAAGCCGCCAAAACTGGCAATCGTATTGTTCCGTTTACAGCCTATGCTTACAATCCGTCAGATGACTCATCAGTCATTTGACGTATGCCCGGTAAAGCTTAAATTGATTGGGGTGAGGATATGTTTTTTACTTAAAAATTCGAGTATGACTTTTTTGAGGATTCAAAATAGGATTTATGAAAAAACGCTTGCCCGAATCTTATCCCATGATCGGGATGACTGAGCCAGAAGGTGAATTATTTGGAAAAGGAATTTATCGAATTTACACCAGTGCAAGAAATTACACTCGAATTTCAAGTAGGGTAAAGCTTTATGTTGGGTGATGCGAAGGAAGTTTTTAGTGTTCTATAAAACCGTCAAATCCTTGCTGCATTCGGTATGAATCAGATTACCGCTACGTTGCAGCATAAAATAGCCTCGAGTTAAGGCCTCTTTTTTGGCCTCGTCATTAATGTGAAATGAGGCAATTGCGCCATATTGTTTATAGTCTTTAAACCAAGGAAATAATTGTTTGAAATTGCGCATTTTCCGGTCCAATTTATCCAAATCATTGGTATGCGCTTTATATTTGACTTCTACAATGCCGACGACATTACCATTGGTCATAATAATGTCATATTCTTCTTCGGTTTTGCCGCGACGCTTATGACTGTTTTTCTCGATGTCGTCAAAGTGAATGTTACCTAAATGAGCGTCATTGGCTAAACTGTTAAAGAAAAATTCTTCGGCAACTTCGCCTTGGTTATTGGTTACACTGCCCAAGGTAATACCGAGACGCTCCAACTTTTCATCAGTGCGCCTCATTTGTTCATCAGTACGATCTTGAGAAACAGCGAGACTTGCCACTAACGCCTTTAATTCATCATCAGTCATTTTATGCTCCAAATCTTTTTTGACTTGGATGATTCTAACATAACACTCCGTTACATAGGCATAAACTCAATTAAACAGACAAATAAGCCTTAATCTTTGCCGCATCGACTTCGCCGCGCTTATCTTCATGAATAAACTTGCCTTTATCCATCACAATAATGCGATCGGCCACTTCCATAGTAAAACTCAACACCTGCTCAGAGACGATAATGGTAATCTCGCGCATTTTTCTGATTTCATTTAAAACCTTGGCAATATCTTTGATGATGGAAGGCTGAATGCCTTCGGTCGGCTCATCCAGCAATAAAACTTTAGGGTTGGTAACCAGGGCGCGCGCAATGGCCAATTGTTGTTGTTGACCTCCGGAAAGGTTACCGCCCTTGCGCTTGCGCATGTCAAACAACACCGGAAACAAGGCGTAGATATCATCAGGAATTTCCAAGGATTTGGCTTTTTCCAGTCCTGTTTCTATATTTTCCTGCACGGTCATGGTCGGAAAAATCATCCGCCCTTGCGGAACATAAGCCAAGCCGCTGGCGACACGCTGATAGGTTGCTACGTCCTGGAGATTAACGCCATCAACCTGCGCTTTAAAGGCTTTACTGGGCAGGATGCCCATCAGCGACTTGAACAAAGTCGTTTTACCCATGCCATTTCTACCCATAATGGCCAGGGTTTCGTTTTTTTCGGCCTTAAAACTTAGCCCGTGAATCACTTGGCTTTGGCCATAACTGACTTGTAAATCTTCAATTTCAAACATGTTCTTATTCCTGTTATGTATTGATAAGCTATTGAACGATCAGCCAGACTAATGTCCCAGATAAACTTCAATGACCTTTTCATCTGCCTGAATATGCTCCATAGAACCTTCGGCAAGGATTTTACCCTGATGCAGCACCGTGACTTTGTGTGCGATTTTTTTAACGAATTCCATGTCGTGCTCAATCACCAACACCGAGCGGTTTTGACAAATTCGCTTAAGTAACTCCGCCGTTTGATCGCGCTCCTTTACACTCATACCTGCAACCGGTTCATCCAGCATCAACAATTCCGGGTCTTGCATCAACAACATGCCAATCTCCAGCCATTGTTTTTGGCCATGACTAAGCAAAGCCGCTTCCATGTGTAACTGCTCGGTCAGTAATACTTCGGCTGCAATTTTGTTGACTTGCTCACTCACCGCTGCGGTGCGTTTAAAGGTCAAACTGCCCCACACCGATCTTCCTACCGGATAAGACAATTCAAGATTCTGATATACGCTTAGGTTTTCGTAAATTGAAGGCGTTTGAAATTTTCTGCCGACGCCGGCTCTAACAATCTCGTGCTCAGAGAGCATGGTCAGTTCTTGATTTTTAAATTTGATGGAGCCTGAAGATGATTTTGTTTTTCCGCAAATCAAATCAAGGACAGTGGTCTTACCTGCGCCATTCGGCCCGATTACCACACGCAGTTCATTTTTATCGATATACAAAGTTAAGGCATCAACGGCTTTAAATCCGTCAAAAGAAACGGTCAAGTCTTCAAGCGCCAGGACAAAGTCAGTATTACTCATGCTTTTTCTCCGATTAATTTGGCGACTTTTTTACCGGATTTCGCCAGGTAGCTGGAGACAAGTTCATTCACCTTGAATTGCTTAGCATATTTTTCATAGATTCCCGCCAAACCGTCAGGAAAAAACATCACCACCGCGATAAACAAGCCGCCCATTAAAAACAGCCACAACTCGGGAAAAGTCTCGGAGAACATGGTCTTGCCAAAGTTAACCAGTAACGTGCCATAAACCGCGCCGATCAGGGACATGCGTCCGCCCACCGCCGCAAAAATCACCATTTCAATTGAAGGAACAATCCCCACAAAACTGGGTGACATAAAGCCGATTTGCAGCGTAAACATGGCTCCGCCAATTGCCGAGATCATCGCTGCAACACAGAATATAAATATCTTGAAATTAGAAACGTCATAACCCGAGAATCTGACCCGCTCTTCTTTATCGCGCATTGCCAGCAACAACATGCCGAATTTGGAGGTCAAAATGTAACGTGCCAATAACATGCAAGCGATTAACAAACCGGCATTGGTAAAATATAAAATGTATTTGGCACTGTCGGTTCTTATATCCCAGCCCAATAGCGTTTTTAAGTCGGTAATTCCGTTAACGCCACCGGTATAACCTTGCTGACCGACAATCAAAATACTTAAGATCAGGGCAATCGCCTGGGTAATAATCGCAAAATAAACCCCGCCTACTCGACGTTTAAACATCGCATAGCCAATGATAAAAGCCAACAAAGTCGGAACCAGCAATACAAGTATCAGTGTTAAGGGCAAGCTTTTGAAGGGCTGCCAAAAAAAGGGAATTTCCGTCAACTGATTCCAATCCATAAAATCAGGGATTCCGGGTGTTGTTTGGATTTTGGTACTGACCGGATCAGAAGCTTCAAGTTTGAGGAACATCGCCATGCAATAACCGCCCAAACCAAAAAACATACCCTGGCCCAGGCTCAAAATACCGCCGTTGCCCCACAACAACACCAGACTAATGGCGACAAAAGCATAAGTGACATATTTACCCAAAAGTCCCAGTCGAAACAAATCCAGCCATAAAGGAAAGACCACAAAAAGCATTAGCGCCAGTATCGCCAAACCAACAGCGCCCTGCTTTCCACCTAACAATTTATCTGATAGCGTGTTCATTTTTATCTCCCTTTATTTACGCACTTTAGATGCAAACAAACCCTCGGGTCGCATCATCAAAATAATTACAATCGTCATCAAGGTAGAGACTTTACCCATGGAACTGGTCATAAAAAACTGCAAAATCGATTGCGCCTGAGCGATGCCAAACGCTGAGGCAATGGTGCCCATCAAACTTGCCGCACCACCAAACACGACCACCATAAAACTATCAACAATATACAGCGAGCCTGTGGTCGGCCCCGTTGAGGAAATGGTGGTAAATGCCGCTCCCGCAACCCCCGCAATACCACAGCCTAAAGCGAAGGTAAGCCGGTCGACTTTTTGGGTATTAATCCCGACAGCACCGGCCATAATCCGGTTTTGCATGGTTGCCCGAATACGCAAACCGCCTCTTGAACGAAACATAAAAAGATAAACGCCAACTGTAACTATCAAGGCCAAAACCATGACGAATACCCCGTTAATTGGAATATCAATATCAGGAGTTGGTTTAAACGAGCCGAGTAGCCATTCCGGTAATTCGGCACTGACTTCTTTGGCACCAAAAGTGGAACGAAATATTTGTTGCATGACCAGACTTAAACCCCAGGTCGCAAGCAAAGTATCCAACGGACGTTTGTAAAGATGTCTGATCAACAAGTATTCAATGAAATAGCCTATAAAAAAGGCCAGGATGAATGCCGCAATAATGGCAAAAATAAAATAAGAATCAACGATCTCGTATTTGACCGCCAATTTTGACATGAACACCGTGGTATAGGCGCCTACCGTCATAAACTCACCATGAGCCATGTTGATCACGCCCATTTGACCAAAGATAATGGCAAGACCTAACGCCATCAGCAGCAATACACTAAACAGGCTCAATCCGGAAAAACCCTGCATCACCACAATGTTGCCTACTTCCTCCATCGTATATCCAAACATAACCAGCCTCCAGCTAACTCACTTCACTTACACAAAATTCAGGTTTTGCATCACCATAGCAGCCTAAAAAACATGACTGCTATGGTTTGATTCAAGACTTATGACTTATTGGTAACCTTTAGGAAATGGATCTGGAGCAATCAACTCAGACTCGTAAACCACATCCGCTTGCCCGTCTTTACGCCATTGACCAATACGTAACTTGCTAAACAAATGGTGGTTCGGATCAACCTTGACATAACCTTCAGGAGCAGTGGTTAACTCGTAACCGGGTAAGGCAACAACGGCTTTATCGACGTCAAAACTGCCTGCACGTTCAACTGCAGCTTTCCATAACCAAGGTCCCAAATAGGCAGCTTGGGTTACGTCACCGATTACGGCAGCTTCGCCATAAGCCTTTTTAAATTCAGCTACAAATTTTTCGTTGTTAGGATTTTTCAAACTTTGAAAATACTTCATGGCTGTATAGAAGCCTTCCAGGTTTTCGCCGCCAATACCCAATACTTCGTCTTCAGTAACTGAAATAGTCAGCATGGTTTGTTTTTTAGCATTCAAACCGGCTGCATTCAATTGTTTAAACCAGGCAACATTACTGCCACCGACAACTGCGGCATAAATAACATCAGGTTTTTTTAGCTTGATTTTGTTAATCACAGAACCAAACTGCGTATCACCCAAAGCCACATATTCTTCGCCAACAACCTTGCCACCCAAGTGTTGTTCAATATGCTTACGGGCGATTTTCATGGAGGTACGTGGCCAAATATAATCTGAACCAATCAGATAATAGGTTTTTGCCTTTTTCTCTTTTGCTATCCAATCCAAACCGGCAAGAATTTGTTGGGTAGCTTCCTGTCCTGTGTAAAACACGTTTTTGGATTGTTCCAGACCTTCATAAAAGGTAGGATAAAACAACAAACCGTTGTCTTTTTCAAAGACGGGAAGTGCGGCTTTTCGTGAGGCCGAAGTCCAACAGCCAAATACCGCAGCTACCTTGTCATTTTCCAACAGTTTTTTCGATTTTTCGGCAAAGGTAGGCCAGTCGCTGGCGCCATCTTCCTGAATCACTTCAATCTTTCTGCCCAGAATACCGCCCATTTCATTAATCTGGGCAATTGCCAGCTTTTCAGCCTGAATGGAACCTGTTTCACTGATGGCCATTGTGCCGGTTGCTGAATGAAGAATACCGACAGTTACCGACGTGTCAGTAACCGCAAGCCCAGTTGTATTAACGACTGCCGTTGGAAAATCTGCTGCAGTCGCATTATTTATGCCTAACGAAAGACCCAAGGCAAGCGATATGCCCGCGACAACGGCGCTTTTTTTAGCAAACTGACTTTTATAAATGTTACCCATTAGTTTCTCCTAATTAAAAAAATCAAACACACTCAACATTCATTCCCTAAACTGACAACATCCTGCATAACTCAACACCTACTTAAAATGCTTACCTCTTTAAAAATGATCATGGGATTTGGCGGGCTATAATCGCCAAAAGTTTAATTACTCAGAATGAATCAATTCGCCCCTTCAGTACTTTCATTAATTTCAATGCCCCAACATCCAGGGCCTTGCTGTTTTCCTGGTTTGCATCTGAAAGCCATTCCCCGCTTGCTCCTGGTTTTTGACTTGTTCTGTTTTAGTGCTACAAGTATGACCACCGGTACAGCCGCAACTGGATCGGCGAGCTGTTCTTGGCTCATGAGCTGACTTTTCATTTCGCTCATGAGCCATGCGCAGGGACTGGCCCAAAAGCGCATAATTTGGCACTGAAATCAAACGGTTACTAATTCCTCCACAGTTGTCACAAAATGCCGGCATGCTTGCTTCACTCATCTTTCTGAGTGAAGTAAAAGGGCCACAATCATTACAGCGATATTCATATAAAGGCATACGCCCAACTCCTTTTTACAGTGTTCAATTAGCTGGTTTTTGCCATATCGGTACTGCCGGAAATAATTATCTTGGGACCTTCAGCGTTGGGTTTTAAATCAAAATCAAAGATTTCTGTCGGTAGCCATAGCGTTGCACAAGCATTGGGTATATCGACAACACCACTGATATGACCTTCCACCGGCGCTGTGCCTAAAATTGACAAAGCCTGGGCGCCGCTGTAACCAAATTTTTTCAGGTATTCAATTGCGTTTAAACAAGCCTGGCGGTAAGCGACATGAACATCCAGATAATGCTGTATGCCCTGTTCATCAACAGAAATACCCTCAAAAATAATATAATCACGATACGAAGGCGTTAAGGGACTTGGCTGGAAGATTGGGTTTTTGATGCCATATTTCTTGACACCGTCTTTAATCAGGCTGACTTTAATATCCAGATAACCGGCCATTTCAATAGCGCCACAAAAAGTAATCTCGCCATCGCCTTGTGAAAAATGCAGGTCGCCCATGGAAAGGCCGCCATCTTTGACGTAAACAGGGAAAAATACTTTCGAGCCTTTGGTAAGATTTTTAATGTCACAATTTCCGCCATGTTCACGCGGCGGAACTGTTCGGGCGCCTTCTGCGGCAGCCGCTTTGGCTGCATCACCGGTCAGTTTGCCCATTACCGCAGACTGCGGATTGGGCGGCAGTGCCAAGGCCGGAACCCGTTCGGGATCAGTAGCAATCAGATCGGCTTCCCGTTGATTCCATTTTTCCAGGAGCTCCCGTGAAGGCAAACAGCCAATCAGGCCAGGATGCATAATGCCTGCAAATTTAACATTGGGAATATGTCTTGAGGTGGTGTAAATTCCGTGAAAATCCCAGATCGATTTACGTGCCTCGGGATAATGATCGGTCAGGAAGCCGCCGCCATTTTCTCTTGAAAACAAGCCATTAAAGCCCCATTGCTGATCATCGAAAGTACCTACGTCAAGAATGTCGACCACCATCAGATCGCCAGGTTCAGCGCCCTCAACACCGATGGGCCCGCTCAGATAATGCACTTGCGTTAAATCCACATCACGTACATCATTAGCACTATCGTTGTTGCCGATTTGACCACCGGTCCAGTCCATGCATTCCACACGGAACTCATCGCCCGGTTTGACCATTGCCACCATAGGCAGATCGGGGTGCCAGCGATTGTGAATCAGGCCGTCCTGTTCCCAGGGTTTTTTATCAAGATCCAATTTAATTAACGTTTTCATGCCGCTACCTGCCTAACTGTGAATTCCAATAAAAACAAATTACTGTTTCGGACAAAATCATTCATTTACAGTCTCCCTCGCTCAAAAAACCAAATGTAAAAGTATTCGCAGTAAAGTGTCGCTGCGAAAACTGGCGTGATTAATTATTTGATTTTCGGCCACTCTGCACAATCCGTCATATAACTCATCAGTCATTTGACGTATGGCAAGAAATGGCTGATTTTTATATGATAATTAACAACTTATTTAGGAGTGCGTCATGAACAGGTTTCATATACAGACAAACTATGCCGTGTTCGGTTTACTGTTTTTTAGTGGTCTGGTTTGTCCTGCAATGGCTGCAGAACTAAAGCCTGAGAACATTGCTAAAGCGGAAATTAGCGCAATACAGTTTAGTCTTGTCGATGACAATCTTGACCAGTTTGGCTTCGGTCTTTCTTCCAGTTTGATAACTGAACGGGTGAGCAAGAATCTGGCTGAATGGCACTATCCAGTCAAGCTTAACGAAACCGGCTATTCCCATATACTTGAAGCGACACTGGGTAGAATTGTGAATGAGGAAACGCCGACTGGCTTTTCTTACAGCAGCGGCAACTCTGATCCCCGCTCGCCCCAATTTCAAAAGGCCAATGTTTTACCTATCAGCTGTCGCTTAAAAAAAGTCGGTAGCAAAGACACTAACGCGGAAAATAAGATGACTTTTAGTGTCTATCAACTTTCTGGCGGCTTTAGCCAGACTAAGGTCGCTGACAAGTTGGTAGATCAGATCAGTACTGCTTGCCTTAGTTTGTTGGAAGAGTTGAAACTACCCACGGCAGGAAACACAACGGACAGCAGCACCTTCAAACCAACCTGGATGCCTGAGTTACGGGTCGAAGTCAAGCAAGTCCCGGAACCTGCAGATCCTAAAAATACCAAGCCCTCTGTTACTGAAAGTAACGATAATGGCCGTAAACAGATTATCATCTACAACCAAGGTTCACCGCTGACTATTGATTTTGGTCATGTGCGACGTTAAGCGTTCATGAAATAACCGCATGGAGTTTAGCCGAGGCTTAAGTTTTTTAAATAATCTAATGAATCGAGCGCCGTGAAAGCTAAAATCCACCAAAACATCGAAAAGATTCGTCGCGACTATAACGCGCTGGTGGCCAATGAAACCATGGAAGACTATGCCTTACGCTACGCACCGCGCAGTTTCCGAAAATGGTCAGAGTTTGAGGTCGCCAACACCGCGTTTGGCTCTACCTCCTTTCTGGTGCTGGAAGCCATTGGCGGCTTTCTGTCGATCAACTATGGTTTTACCAACGCTTTTTGGGCAATTCTGATTGCCGCTGTGGTGATCTTTATTACCAGTCTGCCGATCAGTTATTACGCCGCCCGCTACCATATTGATATTGATTTGCTAACCCGTAGCGCGGGGTTTGGTTACATTGGTTCCACCGTCACATCCCTGATTTATGCCTCCTACACTTTCACGCTGTTCGCGCTGGAAGCCTCGATCATGTCACTGGCGATTGAGCTGTATTTCCATATCTCGTTACCGATTGCCTATGTGATCAGCGCTGTACTTGTCATACCTTTGGTAACTTTCGGTATAACCACTATCAGCCGCATGCAGTTATGGACTCAGCCCTTATGGCTGATTATGTTAATTGCACCTTATGTAGCCGTTGCAATGCGCGAACCCGAAGCGATGCCCATCTTACAAACCTATTTTTGGTTTGCAGGCACCGGACAAGGTTTTGACTGGCTGTTATTCGGGGCCGCGTCCACAGTGGCTTTCTCAATGATGGCGCAAATCGGCGAGCAGGTGGATTTTTTACGTTTTATGCCGGAAAAAACCCAGTCAAACAAGTATCGCTGGTGGCTTGCGATGCTGGCAGGCGGACCGGGCTGGATTGTATTTGGTGCAACCAGACAATTGCTGGGAGCTTTGTTGGCACATTTGGCGGTACGCAATGGAATCAGCCCAGAGCATGCCCATGAACCTACGCAAATGTATTTGACTGCCTATAATCAGCTTTTCGACAATCCTCAATGGGCCTTGGCCGCTACCACACTGTTTGTCATTCTCAGTCAGATTAAAATCAATGTGACCAATGCTTATGCCGGCTCGTTGGCCTGGTCTAATTTCTTTTCGCGACTGACGCATAGTCATCCGGGACGGGTGGTCTGGTTGTTTTTTAATGTCATGATTGCGTTGTTGCTGATGGAATTTGGCGTTTTTGGTGCCCTGGAAAAAGTGTTGGGTTTGTTTTCCCATTTGTCGATAGCCTGGATCAGCACCATTGCCGCCGAATTAATGATCAACAAACCCTTAGGTTTAAGTCCTAAAATAGTCGAATTCAAGCGTGCCTACCTGCCTGACCTGAATCCGGTCGGCATTTTATCTACCTTTTTCGCGTCTTTATTGTCGATAATGGCTTACTTGGGGCTTTTTGGCGAATTACCCAAAGCCTTTTCGGCGTTTATTTCCCTGGGCCTGGCTTTTATGCTGACACCCGCGATTGCCTGGCTTAGTCGCGGCAAACATTATCTGGCACGTAAGCGCGATGAGAATAACCAGAAATCACACAGCAAATGCACCATTTGTGAAAACGACTTCGAACACGAAGACATGGCCTATTGCCCGGCCTATGCCGATAGCATCTGCTCGCTGTGTTGCACACTGGATGCGCGTTGCCTTGATGCCTGCAAGGTTGGTTTTCGTTTCGATGATTATCTGGAGGATATCGCTACACGCTTCCTGCCAGCAAAAATGACCATGACTTCCCGCTTGCGCTTTTTACGTTTTGCCCTGATGTTCACCTTTCTCTCTGCGTTGACCGGGATTTTTGTCAGTATCATTTATTATCAGGATTTATTAAGCGTTGAACACAACTACCACGCTTTTAATTTATTGCTATACAACTTTTTCAAAGTTTATGCGGCTTTACTGGTTTTCATCGGTTTATGTACCTGGTGGCTGGTCTTGAATGACGAAAGCCGACGCGTTGCCCAGGAAGAAATTGCCAAACAAACTCAGCGACTGGTAATGGAAATTGCCGAACATAAAAGAACCGATGCCAAATTACAGCAAGCCACTAAAATGGCAGATCGTGCCAACAGCGCTAAAAGCCGTTTTTTAAGCAGTATGAGCCACGAAATACGAACCCCCTTAAACAGTATTGTCGGTTACGCCTATATTCTGCAAAAAGATCCGACCATCCCGGCACATCGAAAACAAGCCGTCGATATTTTGAAACGGAGCGGCGAACATTTATCCTCATTGATTGAAGATATTCTCGACATTGCTCGTATCGAGGCGCGTAAATTTGAGCTGCGGCAAGAGCCAATTGATTTTCCGAATTTTATTGAACATCTGGTCAATATCTTCAAGCCGCAAGCGGAAGCAAAAGGCTTATCCTTTTACTGCCAGATTCTCAACACACTGCCTCAGCGGGTTCGAGGAGATGAAAAGCGGGTCGGGCAAATACTCATCAACCTGCTTGGCAATGCAATTAAATTTACTACGACTGGCGAGATCGTTTTTCGTATTGGTTACAGTTGTGGCGTAACGACTTTTCAGGTGGTCGATACCGGTCCCGGCATCCATGAAGATCAACTGCAAAATATTTTTCAGCCTTTCACTCAATTACCCAACGAGAATTTAGGTTCGGGAAGCGGACTTGGACTTACCATCAGTAAAATCCTGTCCGAAATCATGGGTGGTGAACTGGCTGTGATTAGCGTTCCTGATCAGGGTTCTACGTTTACCGTACGCTTGTTGTTGCCGAACCTTGGGGGCGAGCAACAATACCTTCAGGAAGAAGATATAACCGGCTATGAGGGCCGTCGTCAAAAAATATTGATTGTCGATGATCAACCGGAACATCGGCATTTAGTAATGTCTATTTTGGCCCCCCTGGGCTTTATTGTTATTGAGGCCTGTAGCGGCGAAGCGTGTCTGGTTCAAGTACAGCAGCAGTTGCCGGATCTCATTTTGCTGGATTTATCCATGCCTGGACTTGATGGTACTGAAACGGCCCGTCAACTTCGCCAGCAAGGCTATGCAACGCCAATTGTGGTATTGAGCGCAAATGCTTATCCGACTGACCGGCTCAATGCGATCAATGCCGGCTGTAACGATTTTCTGGCCAAACCTATTCAAGTTAATGAATTACTTTCCAAGCTTAAGCTGCATCTGGCGTTGGACTGGCTTTATCAAGATCAGACTGCGCAAAATAAGCCTGAATCTCTGGATAATTTTCAACTGCCACCTGCGCAGATTGTCGAAGATTTGACCGCTTACGTAAGGATAGGCGATGTTTTCGGACTTAATCAATCGTTGTCAGAGCTGATCCAACAGCATCCTGAATACACTTGTTTTGCGGAAAAAATCATCACATTGGCCAGGGAATTTCGTCTGGTTGAAATAAAAAAACTGTTACACATTGCCAGTGAAGAGCTTGCTAAAAATGATTAATAAATCTATTCAAAGTAACGGTATCGTGATGATTGTCGATGACACTCCCGGCAATCTGGCGTTGTTGTCTGATACGCTTTCAGAAGCGGGTTACCGCGTCCTGGTTGCAACTGACGGGCAATCGGCTCTGGAACAAATTTCCTTTTTAAAACCGGATATCATTTTGCTGGACGTTATGATGCCGGGTATTGATGGTTTTGAAACCTGCAATCAACTTAAAACAAATCCTGAAACAGCTCATATCCCGGTATTATTTATGACAGCATTAAACGAGCTGGATAATTTGTTACGTGGCTTTGAAGAGGGCGCTGTAGATTATCTTGTGAAACCGATACGTCCTCCTGAAGTTCTGGCCAGAGTGGATATCCAGCTCACGCAGTCCCGCAATCTG
This sequence comes from uncultured Methylobacter sp., assembly GCA_903832775.1. Taxonomy (GTDB): domain Bacteria; phylum Pseudomonadota; class Gammaproteobacteria; order Methylococcales; family Methylomonadaceae; genus Methylobacter_A. Next base: position 85,407 of record CAILCX010000100.1, read on the forward strand.
CAACGCGCTGAAAATGCACTACTTAACAGTTCTTTCACTGCGTTGGTAATCGACTTTAACGGAGTGATAACCTGGTTAACCCCCGGTGGCAAAGCCTGGCTTGACGATTTTATGCAAAAACATATACTGGCCGGCCAAACTGAAGTGGGTTCGGTGTTGCCTAAACCATTACTGGATTGGGTTACGCAACAAAACGCAGTTGCTGATAAATCGCTAGGGACGGTTTTTGAAAGTCACCGCAAGGGTGTCGATTTTTCGGCAAAAATATCACCTTGCCAAAACACCGGTGAATATTTGCTGGTCATGGAAAAACATTCAGGTGAATGGGATCTTGAATCGGTTAAAAGCAGCTTGGGGCTTACTTTTCGTGAAGCCGAAATTCTTATGTGGATTTCCCGAGGTAAAACCAATAAAGAAGCGGGCATCATTTTGGGTAGTAGTCCGCGTACCATTAACAAACATCTTGAACATATTTTTGAGAAACTGGGTGTCGTTACACGTGCTGCTGCGGTTTCAATGGTATTGCAACGGACTTCAGGTTAAGGCGACGTTTGTTTATCGGGTTAGAGTAATTTGTAGCACTACGTTTTTGACGCCGTTACTCCAGGTCAGTTCATGAAGATCAAATTCATCAGCACTTTGCTTGTCATCGTCATCTAATTTGATGCCTAATTTGCTCAATTTAAAATGTATTTTTTCAATACTCAGCAGTGTTTCGGGTGTTCCAATTTTTGAAATTAATTTACCCAGATAAACATCCGGGTTAGCCAAACTTTTTACCCGTAATTCATAAGAATCTTCACCCGGTTTGATAATGGAGTCGGTCATATGCGACTCCATCTCCTGTTTGATCAAGGTCACGACGCAAGCAAACAGATACTTTCTCAGCAACACAATAAGCTCAGCATCATTGCAGCAAGGTGTATGAATTTTGTGGGAAGAAAAATTCACCGCCAGTTGCGGCACTTCACGAATAAGCATATCGCCTTGCAAACCTATGCCCAATATTCGTTTTTCACTTTTACTGGCCGTTAATAGTGCATATAGCTTAGGAAACTGATCGTTACTATGGGAGCGCAAATAGGCCTCCACTTCATGATCGTTAGTAAATAGTTTGTCGATGTCATTGCTGTTAACGAAAAGAGCGTTGACTAGAGGATTAGTGCCAAAGGTCGCTGGCGATATGTCAACAGGCGGAGGGATTTGATCTGCAATTGCAATAACATGGGCGTGTAAAGCGACTACATGGGCTCTCAGTTTATGTGAGTAATCGTGAACTGCCCGCATTTTATTGTTTGAAGCATCCACGAAGTTTTCGACAATCTGTCGGCTTTCCTCCGCCTGTTGTTCACGGTCGTGGTTATGGCTAGCCAAATTGCTTACGAGTTTGTGCAGATGTTGAATCTGCTCGTCGAAAAACGATCTAAGTGCCGAACCTTCGTGTAATCGTCTATCGTCATTCATGAGGTGTTTGCTGCCCCTTAAGTTAAGACATACTCATATAGTAGCGATAACGCTAATCATCGCCACAGCAAAGAACCTTATTGATACTTTGGATTTAAGTTGCAGACGATTCTTGATATTGGCCAGTGTAATCCGATTTTCCAATTTCAACACCATGATGCCGAAGGATGGCGTAAGCGGTGGTCATATGAAAGTGGAAATTTGGAATCACAAATTCCAGCAAGTAATCCTGACCCGAGAAACTAAGGACTCTGGGGCCAAATTTCGGTGTGATGTTGCGCTCTTCGCTGCCGTCGATTTGTTCGGCAGTAACGCTTTGCATAAAGGTTTTAGTTTTGGCGATACGTGCCTGTAACTCGTCAAAAGTGCTTTCGTTATCTTCAAATTGAGGCACTTCAATGTCAGCCAGACGGGCCGCGCAAGCTTTAACCATATCGGTCGCAATTTGAACCTGACGGCTCAAGGGAAACATGTCAGGCGTTAAACGCGCATTGATAAAGATGGCAGGATCGATTTTTTTCGCTTCGGCATGAGCTGCGGCCTTTTCCAGTATGCCGGATAAATTGTCTAGCATACGTAAAAAAACAGGGGTAGAAGCTTGATACATGGACAATGACATAAAACATACTCCGTTAGATGATGTGGACTTTATTGAAAATCGTAGTTAGTGCAGCTTTATATTTCTTACCTGGTTCTGAGTTTATCATGTAAAGCGGTAAAAATTTCTATTCTGATTATTTCAAGTCAGTTTGAAATCATAAAACGGGGAGAGGGATTATTTATGAATAGCTATTTATGGCTGGAGATTTGTCGGCTACCAATAACACAGATAACCGATTTTACTATAGGTGATTAAATAACTTTAAAAAAGCCATCCCATAAGAGATGGCTTTAATAAGTTTGATTAAACCAATTTATTGCGTCTGCCAAACAAACCGATAAAACCTAAACCGGTCATTAACAGAGGTATTGTAGCGGGTAAAGGTACAGATGAAACTGATAAGCTACTAGTGAACTGAGATGTGAAAGATCCGTTTGGGACATTTGATATATCAGTCTCTATAGTCAACGAATAAGGCGATGAAATGGTTCCAGCTGGGCCTACTGCAGATTGATCGTTTGAGTAAGAGGCAGTTGAGAAGTTTTGAGTCGTTCCAATTTGATTTGTCTCATCAAAGGGATTGTTATTAGTGCCATAAAAAAAACGGGATGTTATTGTTGCAGTCGCATTTTGAGTTCCACCAATATGAAGATCAAACAAGCCAGGGTTCGGACCATAACCCGTGTCGGTTAGAAAAACTTTTAAGGGTGAAGTTGGAGCTCCAGGTCCTGTATAGGAAAGATTAAAGGAGGTAAGGCTTAACGTGGGCGAGGTTGGAGTACTTCCCAAATTGGCGCTGGTGACTACATTTACAGCCCAATTACCCAGTGTTTGTGATATTAAATTCACGCCTAAAATATTTGATAAGTCACTGCTTGTATTATCACTAATAGTAATGGCGGAATGGATGCCATCATCAAGCTTAATAGTCAAGCTTGCCTGACTAGTTAGCGGAATTATGGACAGGCCAAGTAAGGAGAAAAGAAATTTAATGTTTTTCATCTGATTACACTCTAAATATTTTTTAAAAATACCACCAAAAGCATTGCTCTGGTTGGTTAGCATTTATTTCAAAGAGGCAATCGGTTGTCCCTATTACTTGAGACCCTGTGATTTTCCATGCCTGACTTCCTAGGCATTAGCTTTTTCTCTTAAATTTTCGAAATAACTCTTAATCTAAAATTCATGTTAATTAAACAATAAGTAGTCTGAATAGTACAGTGACAGTTTGATGACATGTAATACATGTCATCGGTTTGTAATATTATGCAAGTTGATGATCGCTAAATATTTAATGATTAAAAGTTCCCGCAACTGTCACTAACAATAATGAATCAATATGACACTAAGAAGCACGGCTAAAATCAATCAATTTTTTCCAGTGCCGGAGTTTCTTCTTTAAATAATTCGCTTAGCAAGTCAAGCTGAGCATTGAATTGAGGTATTGCAGGAATCGGCCAGGCTTTTCCTGTTATGCGGGATAATAAATTGTTTAACCAGGGACGATCCGACTTTGCGTGATGAATAATAAATCGGTAGGATTCACCATCGCTGAATACCGCAAAATTTTCCAGGCAAACTTCAATTGTATCCTCTTCGCCATAAAGCCTAGTTTTAACGTAAATTTTTCGAGCTTCAAGGTCAAAATTAAATTCAGTTAATTCTGCAATGCCTTTAAGGATAATATTTGATACCCAAATAATCAAAATGTTGGGTGTTAAATAGATAATCATTTTTAGTAAACTGGATTTGATGCTCATTTTAAGCCTTCATTTGTAAATTCAAGATAAGGTCAATCATTTTAACCATTCTTGAATTGCTTGTGTCATAAATTTTACGCACACTTGCGTTCTTGTTTTTTGCTTATGCTTACGGTCATAGTGATAATGTATTGTAGTTAATCTATGAAGAAATCTGATCAGTACAATTGATTTTTTCATCCTGGGTCATCTACAAGTTGCTTATAATCTCTTCTGTAAAAACAAAAAAATAGACTGAATTCACGGGTAGTATGCCAACCGTTCATATCTTTCATCTCAGGTTATTCAAATGTCAACTCAACGCTCTCAAGTTCAGCTAATCAGTTTCGCGGTAATATGCGGGCTATTAGTTTTGTCAGGAATTCGTCCCTACGATCGCACAACCTGGCTGCTTGAGGTTTTTCCTGTTCTGATTGCATTGCCGGTGCTTTGGTTTAGCTATCGTCGCTTTCCCTTAACCAATTTTTTATATATTTGCATCTTCATTCATGCGGCTGTACTCATAGTCGGTGGAATATATTCCTACGCCAGAGTCCCGTTGGGATTTTATATCGCGGATCTGTTGGATATCAGCCGTAATCCCTATGATAAGATCGGGCATTTTTTTCAGGGCTTTGTTCCAGCAATTGTTGCCCGTGAAATTCTCATGCGCGGCCAATATGTCCGAGGTAGAAGAATGCTTGGTTTTCTTTGTATTTGTATAGTACTGGCAATCAGTGCAACCTATGAACTCATTGAGTGGACTTCCGCTGTCGCACTTGGCCAGGGCGCTGACGAATTCTTGGGAACACAGGGTGACCCATGGGACACTCAATCCGACATGCTTTTTGCGCTTATTGGGGGTAGCATCGCTTTACTGTTTTTTTCCCGCTTTCATGACCGTCAATTAGCTAAAGTGTCTGGCTTTGAAACAACAATCTAAAAACCCATTGGTCTTGCTTTACCTTGTTTCATGACTCATCTGCGAAAATAGCGATAGTAAGTGGCTGCTTAATCGTGATATTCAGAATTTAATTCTGAAAATTGATATTGTAAACCAATAGTAGGCGCAAAATGATTAATACTAAATTATTTACTTTTCAATATTGACTTTAATACCTATTATTAATGATCGATCTGGGTTGGAGATACCCATTCTTAAACAAAACTGGACTTTCGTCTTTTATGCTAAATAATATTACCGTCAAAAATCGTCTAATTCTGATGACTGTATTTTCGGCTATCTTGGCTATAACATTGGGTATGTTGGGTCTGGTAGGAATGCAAAAATCAAATGCAGGATTACAAAATATTTATCTACATAGAACACTCCCGTTAACCGTTCTTGCTGAAATAAAAACAAAGTTATTACATAATCGAACTGCTATTGTTACTGGCTTTCCTTTCCCGCAAGAAATAACAAAACAGCATGCAAAAATTGAGCAGGATATTGCTGTTATAAACAAATTATGGAGTGAATACACTAAAGCAGATTTATCGACAGAAGAAAAAGTTCTGGCCGATAAATTTTCAGCAGACTATCAGCGGTTTATTGCAAATATAAAAATTACTATGGAGTTACAGCTTTCTGACAAACAGGAAGAGGCAAAAGTATTTTATTTTAAGAATGTACGAGATTCTTATAATCCGGCTTCAGAAGGCATTGATTTGCTGATTAAGTTACAAAAGGATGTTACTAAGCAGGAGTTTGAGTCCGCAGAAAGTCGTTCTAATAATTTACTGACTGTTTCTATTTCCATTTGCGTCATCGGCTTAACTTTGTTGACATTTATTTCGGTAACGTTGATTCATGGGATTTCCGGGGCATTAAAATCTGTGCAACAAGTGGCTAGTGCCATTGCAGAGGGTAATCTTGGTGGTCGGATTGATGTAAATCAAAAAAATGAAATTGGCGCACTTCTGACTGCGATGCAAACTATACAAGATGCTTTTAACGCCTTTATAAAAGCGCTGAACACACTTTCTAAACAACATGCTGAAGGTTGGGTCAAAGAGCAACTTGATGCTAATCAGTTTCCTGGCATTTACGGAAAAATGGCAGAAGAGGTTAACGAATTGATTCAATCCAGGATTGCTATAAATAGACGTATCATCAATATCGTTCAACAGTATGCTAAAGGTGATTTTTCATTAGATATGGATACGTTACCGGGTGAGACAATCGTTATTACTCAAACTATGGATAACATAAAAAAGGCGCTGCTTGATATTAATACTGAAATTCATACCATAGTGGCCTCGGGTGTTAAAGGTGATTTTTCACAGCGTGTCCATGCCGATCGCTTCGAGTTTGTATTCAAAGAAATCCTGACTGACCTTAATGACCTGATCAAAACCTGTGACTCCGGCTTTAATGATATAGAGCGTGTTTCCAAGGCTTTAGCTTATGGTGATTTAACGCAAACCATTAGCAAGGATTATCCGGGAACTTTTGGTCAGGTAACGGCTGCCATGAATGGCACAGTGGATCACCTGAAAACCATGATCGGCGAAATAAAAGAATCAAGCAATACGATTAATACTGCTGCCAAAGAAATTGCCGCCGGAAATAATGATTTATCTCATCGAACTGAAGAACAGGCCGCAAGTCTGGAAGAAACTGCCGCAAGCATGCAGGCACTTACTTCTACCGTTCATCTTAATACCGAACATGCCAAACAGGCTAACGAATTGGCTTTTAGCGCGACCAATATTGCAAGCAAGGGCGTGCAAGTAGTTGGTCAGGTCGTTAACACTATGGACTCTATTCATGAATCCTCACGTAAAGTGGTTGAGATTATTACAGTGATTGATGGCATAGCCTTTCAGACTAATATCCTGGCGCTCAACGCGGCTGTGGAAGCGGCTCGTGCGGGAGATCAGGGGCGAGGCTTTGCTGTTGTCGCAGGAGAAGTGCGTAATTTGGCTCAACGTGCTACGCTTGCAGCAAGCGAAATTAAAGAATTAATCGGCGATTCGGTAGAACAGATTGAAGACGGAACACGCCTGGTGACTCATGCAGGTAAAACTATGGAAGAAATATCCCGTTCTATTCGAGGTGTGACTGACATTATGTCCGAAATCGCATCGGCTTCCGTACAGCAGACCTCTGGTATTGATCAGGTTAATTTAGCAATTGAGCAAATGGATGACGTCACGCAGCAAAATGCCGCTTTGGTCGAGCAAGCTGCGGCTGCCGCAGAATCGTTGGAAGAGCAAACTCAAAACTTAAGTATAACGGTTGGGCAATTTAAGGTTTAGTGGAGGGCAGTCTGAGAATAGTTTTTTTATGAGTTTTTCGCTACATTTGAAGGCCTCAATTTTGTCTTCAATGATGCGGTTTGCCTAAGCTCACCGCATCCAATGATTTATAGTTGAGCTTATCCCTTCAACGCTTTTAACACTGCTTGCATGGTCGCATTGGCATCACCAAACAACATGCGAGTATTTTCCAGCACGAATAATGGATTGCCGACCCCGGCATAACCTGAGGCCATACTTCGCTTTAGGACAATGGTAGTTTCACCTTTCCAGCATTCCAGTACCGGCATGCCGGCAATTGGACTGTTGGGATCATCCAACGCCGAAGGGTTGACGATATCGTTGGCGCCAATGACGATGGAAACATCCACATGAGCCCAGTCTTCATTGATTTCATCCATTTCATAAACAATGTCATAAGGTACTTTGGCTTCGGCCAACAATACATTCATGTGCCCCGGCATACGTCCGGCAACCGGATGGATGCCAAAACCCACTTTTTTGCCCTTTTCGCGTAACAGTTTGGTGATTTCATTAACCGTGTGTTGAGCCTGCGCTACTGCCATGCCATAACCGGGAATGATTATGATATTTTTGGCATCTAATAACAGTTGCGCAGTATCTTCAGCGCTGATCGGCTGTACTTCGCCTTCAACGACTGCCGCTTCACCACCGGAACCGGTGCCAAAACCACCGGCAATGACGCTGATAAAGTTGCGATTCATCGCCCGACACATAATGTAGCTCAAGATTGCGCCGCTACTGCCAACCAAGGCGCCGGTCACTATCAACAAATCGTTGCTTAACATAAAACCGGTTGCCGCTGCAGCCCAACCTGAATAGCTGTTTAGCATCGACACCACCACCGGCATATCCGCGCCGCCAATCGCCATAACCATGTGAATACCGAATATTAGCGCAATCGCTGTCATAATCCATAACGGAACAGAGCCACCGCCGGTTTCGGTTTGATGTAAAAATAGCCCTCCCAAGACAATTACAGCAATCAGCAAACACAAATTGAACCAATGGCGACCTGGTAATAATAGTGGTTTGCCGCTGATACGCTCACTAAGCTTGCCAAAAGCGATCACCGAACCTGAAAAAGTAACGGCTCCGATCAAAATACCAATGTAGATTTCTATTTCGTGAATGTTTTTTTCGACGCCGCCCAGACTGATAGAACTGTCCATAAAATTGGCGTAACCCACCAGCACCGCCGCCATACCGACCAGACTGTGCATGATGGCGACCAGTTCAGGCATTTGCGTCATTTCAACTTTTAGCGCTGCTCTGGCGCCAATCGCACCGCCAATCAGCAAGGCAATAAGCAAAATGACATAGGAGCTGACAGAAGCGCTTAAGGCGGTAGCGATAATGGCAACTGCCATACCTAACATACCGTAATAATTACCTCGACGCGCTGTTTCCTGATTACTTAAACCACTTAGGCTTAAAATAAACAGAATGGTGGCGACGATGTAGGACATCGTGACTAAACTATGGGACATCATATTCTCCTGTTATTTTCTGAACATTTCTAACATACGACGCGTGACTAAAAAGCCACCGGCAATATTGATAGATGCAATGAGTATCGCCAGGCCGGCAAGGATGTTGATATTAACGTCCGGTGAGGAAACCTGTACCAGAGCGCCAATGACGATAATACCGCTGATGGCGTTGGTTACACTCATTAAAGGCGTATGCAAGGAGGCAGAGACGTTCCAGATCACCTGATAACCGATGAAACAGGCCAACACAAATACCGTGAAATGCGCCATAAACGACGCGGGAGCGACCGAACCGATACCAAACAGAGCCAAACCGGCAATGATTAACGGTATAAATTGCTTGATTGAGGCGGGAATAAGGGAGTTTTTTTGTTGCTCAAGCACATCCGCGCAAGCCGGCGCTTCGGTTTGCGGTGCAGGCGCTGCGGAGAGTTTTGGCGGTGGTGGCGGCCAGGTAATTTTGCCTTCTTTAATCACTGTGGTGCCGCGTATTACTTCATCGTCCATATTGACGTTGAGTATGCCATTTTTTTCAGGACACAGTTCTGTTAACAAATGTCTGAGATTGGTGGCATAAAGCTGACTTGACTGATTGGCCAGACGACTGGGTAAATTGCTGTAACCGATAATGGTCACATCGTGTTTGACCACCACCTGGTCTTTCTCGGTCAAAGCGCAGTTACCGCCTTGCTCGGCAGCCAGATCGACAATAACACTGCCCGACTTCATGGACTTAACCATGCCTTCCGTAATCAGCTTGGGTGCCGGTTTGCCTGGAACCAGTGCGGTGGTAATAATAATATCAACTTCCATCGCCTGTCTTGCGAACAAGGCCATTTCAGCTTCTATAAATTCCTTGGACATGGTTTTGGCATAACCGCCGGTTCCTGAGCCTTCTTCTTTAAAGTCGAGTAACAAGAATTCGGCATCCATGCTTTCAATTTGTTCTTTGACTTCAGGTCGGGTATCAAAAGCTCTGACGATTGCGCCCATGCTTTTTGCAGTACCAATTGCGGCAAGACCGGCAACGCCTGCACCGATAACCAATACCTTGGCTGGCGGAATTTTACCGGCAGCGGTAATCTGCCCGGTAAAAAAACGGCCGAAATGCTGCGCAGCTTCAATGATGGCGCGATAGCCGGCGATATTGGCCATGGAACTTAACGCATCAAGCTTTTGTGCACGAGACATGCGCGGCACGCTGTCCATTGCCAGCACCGTGGCATTTTTAGCGGCCAGTTTCTGCATTAAGGCTTCATTTTGAGCCGGCCAGATAAAGCTGATCAAATGGCCGTCTTGGGATAACAAATCTATTTCGTCGTGAGCTAATCCGGGATGTAGTTCCGGAGCACGAACTTTCATAACGATGTCGGCACTTTTCCATAAGGTTTTGGCGTCATCAATGATTTCAACGCCGGCTTCCTTATAGTCTTCGTCAGAAATATTCGCGGCCAGACCCGCGCCCGTTTCGACAAGAACCGAAAAACCCAGTTTTATAATTTGTTCGGCAGCCTCCGGCGTTGTGGCCACACGTTTTTCACCCGGGTGAATCTCTTTAGGTATACCAATCTTCATACAGTCTCCAATGCGAGTAGTTTAGAGCATAGTGCGTAAAGGTTTTGACTAACAGTCAAAACCCCAGCCCTGAGGATATGAGATTAAGCGACGTTTATCAATAAAAAAGATGCATGCAGTTCTTGGGAGCATAATCCCCCAACTCGGCAAGAGATTTAATTGTTTCTAACCGAGCTGGATTTGAGGTCCTGCGACAAAATCTATTTAAAGTTAAGCAACCATCTACGTTTAAGAAATAATGGATTGATGAACTATACATATAGCTTCACAAATACAGTTTCAATTATCAGTAATAGCACTTTTCTTACCGCTTTAGCCAAGGCTGTTTGAGGTCGCAACAACCTTAGAATAATAAAGCTGGAGCAAATTAATTGATTAGTCAGCGTGCCAATGTAACGATTATATCAGCGCTCTATAACATCCTTCTGAAACAGTTGATTTGACCTCTACCTGTCTTAGCAGCTTTTGCTTCTCTATTTGCGCAAGAATACCAGTGTGAAAAGTGAGGCGCGAAAACCGTCACCAGAAAAACCTGAACCAAGTTTATCGACATAGACTATTTTCTGAGTTCATGACATCTTCTATATTATTCGAATAAAATCAAACTTGAATTTCAGGTGTTGAATAATTTGTAACATGATTTCTTTTATGTTTATGTCTGTTAAAACTTATAGAACGTAAAGTAAGGTTATTCTTTCTTATACCCGGCTATTATTTTGACTGTACTATTCATTACCATCGCTGAATCCCAAATTCAATAAATCTGACCAGAGAAAGAATCGATGAAGTTAATAAACAATTTCCAACAGATTGGAGTTCCGTCTGCCTTGGGCGCAGCGATTCTGTTCGGGGTTGGTACGCCGCTGGCAAAAGTGTTATTAATGACGGTTAACCCCTGGATGATGGCAGGCCTGCTTTATTTAGGTTCCGGTATTGGACTTGGTTTATACCGGTTTTATAGCAAGGCGACAGTTGTCAAAATGTGTCGTAATGAGGTGCTTTGGTTTGCAGGTGCAATTGTTACAGGTGGCATTATCGGTCCGGTATTGCTGATGCTGGGTCTGGTCGGAATGCCTGCCTCAGGAGTCTCTTTATTGCTTAATGCGGAAGGCGTGTTGACGGCACTTTTAGCCTGGTTAGCCTTTAAGGAAAACTTTGATTTACGGATATTAATCGGTATGGCCCTAATTGTTACGGGGGTCGTAGTTTTAAGTTGGCCAGACGAAATTGGCTTTACTGAAATTTGGCCGACTTTGGCCGTTCTGGGCGCATGTTTAATGTGGGCGATCGACAATAACTTGACCCGAAAGGTATCGCTTTATGATGCGACCTGGATTGCGTCGAGAAAAGGACTTGTTTCCGGTTCGGTCAATCTGGCTTTAGCTTTTGTTTTGGGTGCTGCTGTTCCGCCACTGCCCAACCTTGCCGGAGCGGTGATTATCGGTTTTTTTTCTTATGGCTTGAGTTATATGCTATTCGTTATTGGCTTGCGTCATCTTGGTACAGCAAGAACCGGGGCCTATTTTTCTATCGCTCCCTTTTTAGGCGCTTTAACGGCTCTGGCAATGGGAGAGCCGGTGACACAAAAATTAATTATCGCCGGAGTATTAATGGGGTTGGGAATCTGGCTGCATTTAACTGAGCGGCACAAACATCGGCATTTGCATAAAATAACGATACACAGTCATGCCCATATTCATGATGAGCATCATCAGCATGACCATGAAAATCCGGTTGAGCCGGGTGAAAGTCACTGTCATCAGCATCTGCATAAGGCGATGGAACACTCGCACACTCATTTTCCCGATATTCATCATCAGCATAAACATAAGCTTTCTAAATGATCAATAAATTTAAAAGCACATTTATCTGTAAATAAACACAAATATATAAACTGAACTATTTTTCGTCAAAATAAATTCATTAGCAATGTAATAAATATGTAGAACAAGTATTGAGCTGTGTCTTGATAATTCCATTATAATTAAATTTTATCGCCCCATTTGTTTTGTAAATAGTCACCACGTGTATCAAATATTTCTTCAAGTTTATTCGCTATCAAAACCCTGTTTATCAACTGTCCCAGCCAACCTAATGGCATAGCGTAAAACATGATATCTTCAACAACCAAACCATTTTGAGTTTCACTCAGGCAAACTTCATGACTCCAGAACTTGAAAGGGCCAATGCGTTGTTCATAAATAAAGCGTTTAGGTTCGTCACAATGACTGACTTCGGATAACCAGGCCATGGGGATTCCCGAAACTGCTTTCATCTGATAGCTAATCATTAGGCCTGCATATATTTTTTCCGGGACTTTAGAAATAATGGTCACATGAAAAAATGAGGGTGTAATATCGTTTAGATTGTAGGGTGACGAAAAAAACTCCCATGCTTCCTCGCTGGTTACATTCAGATGTTGTTTTCGATAAAGTTGATAAATCTTCATATCATTATTTATGTTTTTTTGAGTATGTTGACTATATGGATTTTCTTCCTGGCTATAGTATTGGTAAGTATAAAATTTCGGGTATTATCATTTGCTTGCGACCATGTAGTAATCTCTTTGAGGTCACGAAAACATCCCAAACAAATATCAAGGTCATTTAATTGGCAATAGCCTGTGCAAGGTGACTGTACAGTATTTATTTCAGAACTCATTAGTCTGCATTATCTTTGATGGCGGATGTTTGCTTGCTGGATTTAAAGTCAAATTGATGATTTACATTCAATTCTCATCCAACTATTAATTCCATAAAAGATCCATCTTACAAGCAATAGTGTTAATCCTGGTTATTTATTCCGCTAAAGAAAAATCGGTGCCATCACCAAGGTGACGGTTGCCAGCAGTTTGATCAGTACATGTAAACTCGGACCTGCGGTATCTTTAAAGGGATCACCCACGGTGTCACCTACTACGGTAGCACCATAAATAGGGTTCATGACCTTGTTTCCATATTGATCGATAATATGTTTTCCGCCATAGGCTCCACTTTCCACATATTTCTTTGCGTTATCCCAGGCACCGCCGGCATTGTTCAAATAAAGTGCCATTAAAATACCGGTGATGGTGGCGACCATCAACATGGCGGCAACACTTTGTGCGGCGATTAGCGGTCCTTCCATGCCAATGAATAACTTAAACGATAGTCCCACTGCAATGGGAGCCAGCACCACCAGCAAACCCGGAGCCACCATATTACGTAAAGCGGCACGGGTCACAATATCAACACACGCACCATAATCCGGCTTAAAACCCTCGGGAAACTGAATTATGTCGTTGACACGGGGTAGTTTGGCATATTGCCGACGGACTTCTTCAATAATGCTTTTGGCAGCGGTTCCTACTGCTCGAATAGTCATGGAGCAGAACAAAAATACCAGCATCGCTCCTAATAATGCGCCTACAAAAATCACGGGGTTACCCATATTAACGCCGAACGGAACCGTTTCATCGAGGCCGGCATAGTTTTTAACTTCATCGATATAAGCCTGAAACAATAGAAAAGCAGCAAGTCCTGCACTTCCTATGGCATAACTTTTGGTTAGTGCTTTGGTGGTGTTGCCTACCGCATCCAAGGTGTCGGTGCGCTGACGAATATCGTCGGGCTGTTCGCTCATTTCGATAATGCCACCGGCATTATCAGTAATAGGGCCAAAAGCATCCATAGCGAGTATGTAGGCGGCAGTAGCCAGCATGCCAACCGTTGCAACTGCCGTTCCAAAAAGACCGGCGTGAGGCAAGCCGCTGCTGGCACCCAAAAAATAAGATCCCAGTAAGGCGGCAGCAATAACCAGGGTTGGCATCCATGTGCATTCAAAACCAACGGAGGTGCCTTCAATAATATTGGTAGCCGGGCCGGTAATACTGGCTTCTGCGATGGCTTGAACCGGGCGATATTTATGTTGGGTGTAATATTGGGTGATAAAACTAAAGGCTACGGAGCTTATTAATCCAATAACTCCGCAAAGAAAAAAATGCCACCAGGCATCGGTTGCGGATGGACTTTTAAGCAGCCAATGGGTTGCCAGACCAAACAGCGGTAGCACTAAAATTGAACTGATGAAATAGCCACGATTCAGGGCCTGCATCGGATCTTGCGATTCTCTGCTAAGACGAACAGCAAGAATGCCGGCCATACTGGCAATAATGCCAAAGGCTCGCGCAACCAGCGGAAACATCATTACGCCGATTATACCAGCACTAAATTCCATGTTGGCCTTTTGAGCTGCGATAGCGAGGCTGCTACCGAGAATCATGGCACCAATGTTTTCCGCAGCGGTCGATTCGAACAAATCAGCGCCACGACCGGCGCAATCGCCGACATTATCACCGACAAGATCCGCAATAACCGCTGGGTTGCGAGGGTCATCTTCGGGAATGCCGGCTTCAACCTTGCCCACCAGGTCTGCCCCGACATCGGCGGCTTTGGTGTAGATGCCGCCGCCGACTTGAGCGAACAACGCGACGAAAGAAGCGCCAAAGCCATAGCCGACGATCAGTAGCGGAATCTTGGCGACATTGATGTCTGGTGTTAGCAGCTTAACCAGAGTAAACAGGCCGGTCACACCTAAAAGGCTCATAGATACCACTACCAGTCCCGAAACCGCACCGGCTCGCAGCGCAATTTGAAGTGCATCATTAACGTTTGAACGCACTGCAGCGGCGGTGCGAATGTTGGCGCGGATACTCATCCACATGCCGATATAACCGGCAAACACCGAGCAGAGTGCTCCAAAGATAAAAGAAAGGCTAATCCAGCTGGCTAATTGCAGTGAAGTAGATACTGGATCAAATTCTCGATGGTCACGAAACCAGCCATAGCTGATAAAAAGTGCAAAAGCAAATAGGGCGCTGAGTAGTAAAATCGTGCGATTTTGCCTTCGCAGAAACGCTTCCGCGCCTTCTTTAATGGCATCAGAAATACTGCGCATTTTAGTATCGCCTGTGTCTTTTGCAAGCACCCATTTAATTAGCCAGCCTGCAAAAGCCAGTCCAAATAAGGTAATGCCAAATACAAGGCTTACCAGTGTCGTAAAATTTGTGGCTGGCATTTATTAGCTCCGTTTAGCCCGAAAAGGGGGTATTTTAAAGAAAGACTTTAATAATGGATTACAGCTCTGGCTTTGTGATCAGGGCACTATTTAATAATTAGCCACTTTAAACGTGGATCATGTCGGAGGTTTTATGATAGGAACGGCACAAACCGTTTTGCAAGAATAAACTTAATTTATTTCACAAATTCACCCTCCTGAAAAGTAGACAATAAACTAAAAATATCATTTTCGGTATATCGTAGAATACTTAGAAGGCCGTTTGAAAATGAGTTTTTAAACGCTTAAGTGATATTTTGAGCTGTTACACATGCGGAAAATTAAAGTCGGGTTACTGCAACGTAACCCGGCAGCTGTTTGGAAGTGCTGGGTTACGCTATCACCACCCAGCGTTGGTATTTTTGTAATTTATTCAAACAGAAATCTTGAAAATTTAATCACCAAAAGAGCGTATGGGTAGGATTTCTAGGATGTCGGTTTTGAGGACAGGACTAGTGCTTCCATCGAGGCTATTCATGGCCCATGCCGTCGGGGCTAGGCTTGGGTCTGCCAGTGTAGGCGCAACTTCAGTAGAGCTCCAGTATATGGGAGCCGCGCTTTTTTTCCATCCTACTTGGACAGCAGCATTAATTTTAATGAGTTGCAACTCACTGATGGACGGTAAGTACCAGGTTGCGCTGCTGTTTGGCGCTGATGCTAATTGTGCTGCTGTGAAAGGTATAGTCGCTAAGCTGGTTGCACTAGACACATCGGACAAACAACCTTGTAAAACTAGGGCGGAATCTACTTTTCCAGTGTTTAGCACGCCAGATGTTGTGCCAATTAAATTAGAAAACTTGCACCAATTTGATGCTAATGGGCGTAGGTTGCTTGGCGCGGCTTCGAGGTAGCCAAAGGGATATTGGCTTTGATTGTCAACATAAAAAATAATACCGCCACCGGGGCCTATTTCGCCGACTTTGCAGGGCAAATTTTTTGCTGTTCCACAGATGTTTAATAATTTGAAAGCGCTAGGTCTAGAATTGACCTTGGATACTGCATAAGCACTGGAAATTGTTAATGGCACTACAGCCAACAATGAAGCAATAGCCAATGGCTTTAAAATTTTATTTCTCATGATCTTGTTCCCTAATTTTAGTTAAATTTACAAAAGTTAAATAGCCCGACCACATGCGCACTTTCTGTTAAGAGTCACTTTACAGTGCTGCATATCCAAATATTTAATATTTTGAGGTAGCTGAAATAGTTTAAGCAAATATGATGCCAAAATTAATATACTGTTGATTTGTGTTGGTTTTAGTGGATTTTGGCCCGGGAGTCTGATGTCGTAACAACAGCGACTGTATCAATTGCGATACACAATTAAATTAGAATGCTGATTTTGTAACGATGTGGCTGTAACCCTGGTGATACACAAATAAAGCAAAGCATTGATAGCGCTGGATTGTGAGTGTAATATTTTTGATAAAACAGAAAAAACTAAACTAAATATTACTAGCAGGGCTAGCGAATCTCATACGATCTTTTGTGACAGGTATAATGAGCTTTTACATTTTTCAACTTCATCAGTAACCATGACCGTAAATATAGATGTGCTTTGTGTAGGGCAGGCTTCATATGATTTAATCTTTTCGGTAAACCATCATCCTGGCGCAGACGAAAAAATAGTTGCTGATAGTTTGCAGGGTTGCGGCGGAGGTCCGGGAGCTAATGCGGCTGTTTGTATTGCCAGGCTAGGTTTATCGTCAGCATTTGCCGGATATTTGGGGTGCGATTTATACGGCGACAAACATGTTCAGGAACTGATTGATTATGGCGTAAACACTCAATTTATTGTTCGGGGAGCCTCTCCAGCACCATTGTCGACTGTCTTGGTTAAATCCGATGGCAAGCGCTGTTTAATCAATTACAAAGGTGACACTCAGGCGTTATCTGTCGATGCCCTCGATTTTAGGGCAGTTTCGGCGAAGGTTATACTATTCGATGGTCATGAGCAGCATCTTTCATTGCCCCTGACTGAAAAAGCCCGGCAAGACAGTATTCCGACAGTTTTGGATGCAGGTTCTGTGCATGAAGGAACACTGGCTTTGATGGATCGTGTCGATTACCTGGTTTGCTCAGAAAAATTTGCCCTTCAATTTGCAGGAAACGAACATATAGCCTTAAGCCAACTCGCTGAACTTGCTCCCACCGTGGTAATCACGCTCGGTGAACGAGGGTTGATTTGGCGACGCGGCAATGAGCAGGGCAGGCTATCGGCTTACCCTGTTTCAGCTATAGATACAACCGGTGCCGGGGATGCGTTTCATGGTGCTTTTGCGGCGGCATTAGCTCTCAACATGGATTGGCAGTCGCTACTTCGCTATGCTAGTGCGGCGGGCGCTTTATGTTGTATGCGAATGGGAGCACGCCTGGGATTACCAAGTCAACAAGAACATGCAGAGCTATTTAGCAGAGCGGTCCTGGAAATCGAAGATGGTTATGATGCATCTGAAATTCAAAATCTTTAGGCTTTCCATAACTTATATTCCAATTGTCCTATTGGCTATATAAATTGAAATGCTTAATATAATGTGAAACAATCCAAGTCAAATATCAACTTATCTGGATTAATACCATTAAAGGTTTGTCCTGATTTTTCTTTAATGATTAACTAACTATAGTGGTGTGAGAATTTAATTATGAATAAGTTACTAATAACTTTATTAAACATTTTTTTAATATCGGGTTGTGCCACTTATGGTGGTTATACTCCCACAGTAGACGATAGTATCTATAACCAAAATCAACAAGCTTACCAACCACCGCCACCACCACAACAACTTTTCCAGTCTCAGCAGGTTTTTAATAAACGTGGTAAACCGGAAGTCGATAAGCAAGGCAACCCGGTTTATAAACAAGTTCCTGTCGTGGATCAAAATGGACAGCCAGTTTATCAACAGGCTCCACAAGCGGCTCAACCTCAGGGGCCTCGTAATTCGGCCAATCAAGATGCAGCAGAATGTCAGCAAATGGCAAAAAATGCTTCCAACACGGCTATGGAAACCTTACAAGGCGGGGCTGTTGGTGGTCTTGTTGGAGCGGCCGGCGGCGCGGCGCTCGGAGCTATTATGGGGAGTCCTGGGCAAGGTGCAGCAATTGGTGCGGCGGCTGGTGGTATTGGTGCGGGTGCCTATCAAGGCTTATCTGCCGATCAAAAGTATAAGCAAATCTACAATAACTGCATGAGAAATCGCGGTCACAATGTAATAAATTGATTACGGATTAAATGGGAGTTTCTTTATGTTGGGTGGAATGCATGAAACCCAGCATAAAGTATCAAATTGTCATCATGTAAAGTTAATGATGGTAAATCGTTAAAGCTATTAAGATCAAACAACCCCGCCATTTTCTACGCGATTTCGGCCATTATGTTTGGCTTTATAAAGAGCAGAATCGGCAGACTTAATAAGACGAGTGGCAATTTTATCGATATTGACGATTGATTTTGCGATCGGGACATGGGTTGACACGCCGATAGAAATAGTTACCGGAATTGAAACGCCGTTGAAGGTGATCGGCAAAATCTGAATAGCTTTACGTATCCGTTCTGCAATTTCCAGCGCTCTGACTTCATTGGTATTGGACAGTAAACCGACAAACTCTTCACCACCATATCTGACAAAAACATCATTGTCTCGTAACTGGTTTTTTATGGTAGCCGCAACCAGCGACAAAACTTGATCCCCACCTTGATGACCATGTTTGTCATTAACAGACTTAAAAAAATCTATATCAAAGAATTGGCAGGACACCGGCTCTGCAGTGCGTTGGCACGCGTTTAATTCTTCACCGATGCGCTGATCCAAAAAACGTCTGTTATTAATGCCGGTCAAGGTGTCTATATAGCTGACACGTCTGATTTCTTCAACGTTAAGATTATTTTCCAGACAAACACTGACCACTGAGCTGAGGTGTTCAATAAAATCGGTAGCCATGTTATTGGCGAAGCGATCGGCTTGGTAACTACCTAGATTTAAGCTTCCGAGATTCCTACCGCGTCGGCTTAAAGGCGTAATCGCAATGCTGGCAGGCAGTCTATCAAAATGAGGAAAAAAATTTGTGTATTGATTATGTTGATAGATGCCAATATAGGGTACGTTGTTGGAGATTAAGGTTTTCTCATCATTAAGAAGAATTAAACCGGTTTTTGAACTGAAGGGGTAACCTTTATCACTAAGCGTTTTTGATATTTCTCCCGTTTCATCGATCAGGCATAAGCTGATCACATCAAGATCAAAATAGTTTTTAGCCTCATCCAGTAAATGATCAATAGTGTCCGATAAGTTGTTTAATTTAAGCAACCGCATTTCAAAAGCCTGGAATTTTTGCAAAGTGGCGCTGTTTTTCTGGACGCGATCGAGCATGGACTCTAATTGGTTCTGTAACAAGATCAAGTCGGCTGTTAAATCTTCTTCCAAGTTATTCTCTGAATAATTTAAATAATCGCGTAAGACTAGCAGTTTCTGCGAAAAATACTTAATCAATATTGTCTCTATTTCACCTATTCAAGATATTTTTGCGAAAAAAAGGGGTAAGTGCTGTTGTATAATTAAAATCAGTCGGTATATGAGCTTGTTCTAAATCGGTGCAAATAAACAGTTAAATGGTTGTTTTGCACGTACAGGCGATGATTTGAATATAAAGCTTGTTAAATATCTAATTAAAATCAGTTTCTTATGTTTTTTTAGGCGGTTGGCATATAAATCGCATATCTCTTGGTTAAATATTTTTTATATACGAGGAGCTGATATGAGTGAGTCATCCCTGGCTGTATTACCAAAATCGGGTTTAGAAGGTTTAAAAGAAAACTGGCGAAGTGATTTGTTGTCGGGTTTTCTGGTTTTTCTGATTGCCTTGCCTTTATGTCTGGGCATTTCAATGGCGTCAGGCTTTCCACCTTCGGCGGGTATTATTACGGCAATTATTGGCGGAATGTTGGTTTCGCGAATCAACGGGTCATTTATAACCATTAATGGTCCTGCGGCCGGCTTGATTGTTGTTGTGCTGAGTGCTGTTCAGGAACTCGGTCAAGGTGATGCGATGGCTGGCTATCGTTATGCCTTGGCTGCTATTGTCGTCGCCAGTGTGATCCAGATTTTAATGGGCTTTTTTAAGTCGGGTCGACTCAGCTCCTTTTTTCCGGCATCAGTTATACATGGTATGTTGGCGGCCATTGGCATAATAATCATGGCAAAACAAATTCATGTCATGTTGGGTGCTGCGCCAGAGAAAGGTAGCAGTCTGTTTTCGACGATTGCCCAAATACCGCACAGTTTGCTTAATCCGAACTATCAAATCGCCATTATCGGGCTTACTGGTTTGCTGATACTGATATTGTGGTCTACGGTAAAAAATCCGTTGTTAAAGATGATTCCGGCGCCACTGCTTGTGGTGTTGGCAGGAATTGGTTTTGCACGTTATTTTGATTTAGACCATGAACATATGTATTTGTTTCTACCGGATGCGAGTTTTTTAACCCACCATGAAGAAACGGTTGGACCTAAATTTTTGGTCGCGATTTCTGAAGACTTTATGTCCAGTTTTTATTTTCCCGATTTTTCAAAGATTGCCACACTGGAGTTCTGGGAAGCTGTGGTCAGCATCAGTTTGGTCGGCAGTCTTGAAAGTTTGCTCAGCGCCATGGCGGTTGACAAGCTTGATCCGTACAAACGTCATTCCAATCTAGATCGCGATTTGACTGCCGTTGGTGTCGGTAATCTGGTGGCTGGTTTAATCGGTGGCTTGCCGATGATCGCGGAGATTGTAAGGAGTTCAGCTAATGTAAACAATGGAGCAAAAACCCAGTGGGCCAACTTTTTTCATGGCACGTTATTACTGTTGTTTGTGGTGCTGTTTCCCCGGTTGATTCATAGTATTCCGCTGGCTGCCTTGGCCTCATTACTGGTATTTACCGGTTTTCGTCTGGCATCACCCAAATTTTTCGCATCAGTTTTACTGATCGGTAAAGAACAATTGTTTATGTTTGTTGTAACTATTGTCGGGGTATTGGCGACTGATTTATTGATCGGTGTCGCTATTGGAATCATAACCAAGTTCTCGATTCACATCTTACGTGGTGTCAGACCGAATAATATGTTTAAGATTCACTTTGTGATTGAACCCAAAGACGCCGATACTTTAGTGGTTTCGATAGTGGGGTCAGCTCTTTTTTCCAACTTTATCCGCTTGAAGACTGCCCTGGCTAATCTCGAAAATGGCAAGACGGTAATATTTCAATTGAACAATGCCTATCTGATTGACCATACCGTTATGGAGTTTATCCATGATTTTCAGCATAACTATGAAAGCCACGGTGGTCAATGCCAGTTTTTTGGTATGGAGTATCACGATACTTTTTCAGCACATCCTTTAGCTGTCCGTAGAATGAGACGAGACAATATGAGTCGTCGTAAAAGTGATCATTACGGGGTGTAGTTGCCTGGTGAAATTGACAATAACTAAACAACCACCAGCTAAAGCTGTGGTTTGGGTTACGGACTAAAGTCCGGATACGGGTCATAAGACCCGTTCACGTTTCTGCCCTAAAATTATCATCGCCTTTGGGTTCAAAATGATGTGCCAGAAATTCTGGCGCTGGATCTTAATTCCTCACTCGAAGACCGGTTGTATTCGGCAGGATTTTTGTCTGAAGCGACCGCAGCTGCTTTTGGTACTTTGGGCTATGTCCGCCGCGATGCAGCTTATCCGCTTTGGATTGGGTATAACAAATCTTGGATACTTTGACGTCTGTCGAACAGATCAATTGCCGGCAATTTAGATCAAGGCCTGCAAGCAATGAATTTCATGTTGAATAAATAAGCTACATAGAAGGGTAGAGCACATGAAAACTCACCGCCAAGCCGAGCATTAAAACCGGCACAACAAAAAAATCAATCGGCAATTTTCAGATTATATTTCCGCACCCGGTAACGTAGCGTTTCGCGTGTTGCACCTAAGGCTCGGGCTGCTGCCGTCAAATTATTATCTGCCCGTTCCAGAGCGGTTTTGATAATAAAACAATCCATATCATCCAATGCCATGCTGCCATCCAGCGGCAACCAAATGCCTGCATCGGTTTGCAAAGCTTCTACGGTCTGCTGTCCGGGCAGTTGCAGCCATTGTCCGGGAAAGGTCGGGCCATCGGCGAATAAAACACAGCGTTCTATTACGTTACGTAATTCCCTGACATTGCCTGGCCAGTGATGTGCTTTCAGTTTTTCCCAGACGTTGGCGGGTATATCTTTAACGTGTTGTCCGGCTTTGGCGTTATATTCGGCAACAAACAAGGGTACTAATTCGTCGAGATCTTCTACCGCTTCACGTAACGGCGGTAAAATGAGTTTGAACACGCTTAAGCGATGATATAAATCGGCGCGAAAACTTCCTTCTTGCGCCATCTTTTCCAGATCACGATTACTGGCGGCGACTATTTGCACGTCGACCTGGATTTCCTTTTCCCCGCCCAAGCGTCGGACTTTGTGATCTTCAATGACTTTAAGCAATTTGGCCTGAAGATCCAGCGGCATTTCACCGATTTCATCCATAAACAAGGTGCCGCCATCGGCTTGTTCAAGCAGACCCCGATGTCGCCCGGCGGCACCGGTAAAGGCACCGGGTTCATGGCCGAATAATTCTGATTCCAGTAATTCCCGTGGCAAGGCCGCACAGTTAACTTCAATCATCGGCTGTTGGGCGCGGGAGCCGCCATAATGCAGGATACGCGCAGCTAAACCTTTGCCGGTGCCGCTTTCGCCGCCAATAATCAATGCGCTAAAGGGCACTTGATTAAGTTTGGCCAATAACTGTCTTATGCCCTGCGCCTGATAGCTGTGGCCGGCATAAGCATCTGCGGTATAACGTCGATGGCGATCTTTGGTTTGGTCTGCCACTCTACGCTGGATTGCGGCGCTGCGTGAGGCGCTGGCAACCAGTAAATCAAGGCGATCCAGGTCGCAGGGTTTTTCAAGGAAATCATAAGCGCCTAACCGCAAGGCTCTTACAGAATCAGGCACATTACCGTAGCCGGTTAAAAACAGCCACTCGGCAAAAGCACCGGATACGCCGGCGGGCATTGATGCACCTTCTTTTGATGTGTTGGAGTAAGTTTGTTTTGCCTTGATTTTTTCCATAAAATCCAGCGCGTTGCCATCCGGTAAATTCATATCGGAAAGAACTAGTAACGGGTCCAGTTTCCGGTTAAGCAATAATTCTCGTGCTTCGGCCAGATTGGTGGCCAGCACCACTTCCCAGCCGGATTGCCGGTAATGTCGGGATAATTCGGAACCTAACAGTTTTTCATCTTCAATGATGAGTAACGTTTCTATCATGAGTTAAACATTAACAATGCAGTCAATCGGCAACAACAGGCATACGCAAGCGCCATGGGTTGGTTTGTTGGTAAGGCTTATTGTACCACCAACGTCTTTGACAAAGCGTTGCACCATCGCCAGTCCCAGACCGGTGCCGCGTTGTCGGCTGGTACGGAACGGTCGTATGCCATGTTCGAGCATGTCTCTGGAAAAGCCGAGTCCGTCATCTTGTACCTCGATATGCAACCCCCGTTTATCTTTATAAGCCTTGATGCAGATAACGCCTGGCTTACCTTCCAACGCCTCGGCCGCATTCAGAATCAAATTCAGTAAAGCCTGTCGAATTCCGCTTTCGGGTAGATGTACCGGTAAGGTAAAAGGCGCGTCTATTTCCAGGCTGATGGCATCGTTAATCTGGTAACGCGTTAATGCGACCAGATCGAAGATCAGAATTCTTATGTCAAATTCCGTTGATACTTCAGGAGAATGTCGGCTTTGATTAAGCATGTCATTCAGTAGGCGGGCCATCCGTTTAAGTTCGGCGTTGATCAGGTCCAGTCTTTCGAGTTGGTCGATATCGTCAATCTCACGGCGCAAATTGAGAATTGCCATTTGTATGCCAGCCAGTGGATTGCGTATCTCATGCGCTAATTCGGCGGCGACTTCGCCGATGGCTGCCAGACGGTCGGCTCGTGCTAGGCTGTATTGTTGTTCCAATAGCGCTTGCGTGGCTAAGCGAACTTCATGTTGTAGCGATTGGGCATGCAGGCGGTTGGCGTCCTCAAGCTCAGCCAGGTGTTTAACCATTTCGTTATAGCTGATAAATACCGGTAACAATAAAGGATCAAGATGATCGGTCGTGATGGGAGTAAAGTTTTCTTCGGTTAAATGTTCCAGCAGATCCCTTAAATCATTAAGCGGATGCAAGATTCGTAAGCGTAAAAACAGGAATGCAACTACCAGTATGCCGGAAAAGATAGCCAGTGCTATATACAATTCCGTTTGCGTATCCCGGCTAATATCTTCGAGTAACTCTTCACGTTGCAAGGTTTCGTTATCCAGGGTTTCGCTCATTAATTTGAGCGCGGTTAACAGGTGATTATGTTGTTCATCTTTTTTTAGGCTGGCAACGCCCACCAGCATAGCTCGCACGGTTTCCAGGCTGGTTCTTGTCGCTGCCGAGAGGTAGCGGTTATCCATCATTAGCGCATCCATTTCCTCCAGGGTTTTGCTAAGCGCTTCAGGATGGGATTCCGGCACGGTTTCAGTCAGATGCTCAATCAATGATTGTTGCAGGCCGACGGAGACATTCTGGATGCTGTGCGAGTAATTAACATAAGAAAAAACCGTTTCAAAATGATGAGCATTACGCCAGATCATCCCGCCAAGTATGGCCAGGGCCAGTAATAATAAACCTAGAAAAGCCAGACCACGCCGTCGGGCAGGACGATAGAAGATTGGTTTCATTATAAAGGCCGAGTCATTGTGATGGGTGGAAGATGCAGGCTAGCGCTTAAGTTCATAGTGCAGGAGGAATAGGTTCAGCTATATGTGACAGCGTTGGGGAGACTTTGCTTTTAATTTGTCCGGCCCTAACAACTTAAACAATTTCAAACGAGAAGATTACGGTGATCAAGGTCATCGACACTAAGCCAACCAGGAATATCAATTCCGCCCAACGTTCCAGGCGTTCAGTGGCTTTATCTAAACGAATTGATGAAAAAGACAGCAGGGCGCTGATCATAAATAATAAGCTGTCAACCGCTAAAGCCTTGTCAATCAGATAGTTTGTCAGTCCTGGATTGAGGCTTTTAACAATGCTAATAACCATGATGCAAACACCTACCATCGTTGCTGAGTTTGGCAGGATGTGGTGTGAGAGATTACTGGGATTAGATATTTTCATAAGATATTAATCATAAATCGATACAAATCTATAAAAAGCATACAGTCCCTCGCTCCTGCCGCCTCCTTCAACAGGGAAGGAGGCGTTACTTATGTAGATTCTTACGCTTGGGGAAAGGGAAAGTACTGTATTTTGCACTAATTTTATTTAGTTGTGCTCATGGCCTTAAGGTTATTTTCTATAGCCTGATGTTACCGCTTCTGCTACTTGCCGAAGTACTATGCTCGGTAAAAGACCCATTTATATATAGAATGGTTTAAGACCAGTCATCACCGCCATCGCTAGAGCTGTCGTCATCCCAGGAAGAAGAATCAGCGATACCAAAATCGTTGCCACCCATATCATCAGCCACATCATTGGAAGCCGAAGTCCAGGAGGCGTTGTCATGTTCAGGAGGCGCAGTATTTTTATCGCCATCGATGAAATGATGCATCAGTGCTTCACCGGCTACAACACCAGCACCCAATGCCGCGCCTGTTGCCAGACTACCCATCAAACCGGAACCCATGCCGCCCGATGCTGCTTGACCCATACCCGGTGCGCCTGCGGCTGGGATGTTTCCGCCGGGTATGTTGCCGTTGTATTTGTTGCCGGGGAACTGATTGGCATTACGACGACTCAGAAATACGACCAATAAAATAATCAGCATCATACCCAAGATCATCAGAATGACCGGAGTCCAGTCTTTAACATTGGGTAGGGATAGTGGCGCGGTGGCAGTCTGGCTTACCTTGCTTGAGCCGGAGCCAAGATGGTGTTGGAGCTTTTGTAAAGTTTCAGGTTTGACGAATGGTAGGCCCGGTTCCAGTTGCTCTGCTGTTTTTAGTTCAGCGCCGGCTTTGCTGAGTTGTCCTTGCTTGGCCAATAATTCGGCTTCGACAAAATGCGCTTTGGCACTGTTGGGATGATCACGCAGTACTTTGTCCATCATGGCTTGGGCTTCGGCAAATTTACCGGCTTCAGCAGCCTGATAAACCTGATGCATGGTGGCATCTTCTTCCGCAAAAGCGGGCGCAGTAAAGCAAACGCTTAACAGCAGTAATAGGGCGGTCGCAAGTGAAGGTTTAAACATGGTTCAACTCCTGGTCTAGTAAAGAAAATGTAGGCGATAGAGTAATTATAAACCTGATTGCCTAGATCGTTCAGCTAAGTAGTGGCTTATGAGTCGTTTAACATAATCGATTCACCGTCAAGAGACCGAAGGAAGAAAAGGTTGCAGGCTATTTTGCTGATTTCTGCGTTGCACACGCTAAAGAGGTTTTGGTTGATTAACTTGCAATATTTGCTTTTGAATTTGCAGGGCTAGGTCGGATAAGTCTATCTCGTGCCACTATATATAATGGGTAATCACTGATGTCATAAAGTTAACGCTGCTCACATCACTGAGGGATAACTTAGCAGCACAGATTAACCAGATCATCTTAACTTTTTTGGTTTAGGTAGAAGGATGGGGAAAGGGGAGAGAATATCCTGGATATTTTGTGCAAATTCTTAAGCCGATAAGCATATCACCCGTTCATGCTGTTTTAGTGAAAAGCCGGACTTTTTTTCCGCGCGTCCAGACTCTCCTGCCTATCCTACAGAAAGCCATGAGTTACATGGCCTTCAGGGTTTCATTAAACTCTAGCTTCTCCGGTTAAAACGCCAGTCAATCAGGCTTGACCAATTACCATCATGGATTGAAAGCTGGTTTTACTGGTCAAGCAGGTGGAAAGTAAAAATTTAAATCAAATGACTAGTAATGGAAATCAGAGTCTCTAGTCCGGCAATCAAAATGACAGTGCAAGTGGCTGGGGCTGCAAAGGTGGTTGTCAGCGGGTATGAAGATGAGGATTTATTATCTGATTAAGTTGCAATAATTGTTAAACAGATAAAAAACAACGGCTTGCTAATATTAGTTAATTTCTATTTTCATCTAATCTTAATGAAATCGATAGCATAGCGCTCATTTTGGATGTGTATTCTGTAATCATTCGTTGCAAACCTTGTTTAAGCTCGGTTTTGATGAAGATCAGGCTTTGTTTTTCTTTGTCTATGAGCAGGCAAAAAACACTAAGCCCGATGCATTTTAAGTAGTGCTATAAGCGGATTTTATGTAATCCGTATCTGCGAGATTGGGGTGTGTGGCGTCAAAAGGCGCAAGCGGGATTAACCCCAGCAATCGTTTCTAAATTTTTAAGCTAATGATATTGCAATGTTTTCGTGAAAAAAGCGACTTCCTGCAAGGGTGGGCGAGGATAAATCGCGAAGAAAGTTTATGCAAATATAGAGATGCAATGTATTTGTAATAAAGTTGTAATAATTAATTTATATAAAAATTTTATAAAGTGTGTGAAACATCAGAAGTGAGCATTACAAGCAATATATAAATCACATGGCTTTTCTAAAAGTGTGATGTGCCTTTTAGTTTTAATCGATTTAAAAGGTAGAATTTTTCACGTGGATTTAATAAAGATTTTTAATTTGTCATTTGATACTCAGTAACGAGAGATTGTGACAGGACTAACGTAACAAATTACCAAGAACGGGATCACAAAATAAGTTAAAACCTTTGTCAATAGCTTCATCCAGCGGATTTAGATCTGCTACTTTTTGCTTAATGTATATCTCAAAAAGTGTGAACTCGATTTTAGTTTTAATCGAATTAAAAGGTAAACTTTTACACAGTCTTTGAATAAATGTTTTTTTCATTACGGTTTGTACGAATATTTTATTTATCAATAGATTCTATAAGAAGCAGATTTTTGATATATAAAGTTTAAAATTATTAATAGTCAGGAGATTATAAAATGAACTCAAAAACATACACCACAACCTCTATAAGCAGATTGGCTTCTGCTTTTATGTTCTTAATTACAATGCTGTGCACCACGACAGGTGCACAGGCGAATTCAGGTATTATGAGTAGAAACGGAGCGACTAGTTGTACTAATTGCCACGTTGGCGGCACAAGTAAAGCTACTGGATTGGCTGGTATGCCAGCCTTTTGTGCTACTAAAGGCAAAACATTTAATTTGGCTACACTTTCTTGTGTAGCAGCAACAGCAACACCAGCACCAACTGCTGCACCAACTGCTGCACCAACTGCTGCACCAACTGCTGCGCCAACTGCTGCACCAACAGCTGCACCAACAGCTGCACCAACAGCTGCGCCAACAGCTGCGCCAACCGCTGCGCCAACAGCTGCGCCAACAGCTGCACCAACCGCTGCGCCAACCGCTGCGCCAACAGCTGCACCAACAGCTGCACCAACCGCTGCGCCAACAGCTGCACCAACCGCTGCACCAACCGCTGCACCAACCGCTGCACCAACCGCTGCACCAACCGCTGCACCAACAGCTGCGCCAACTGCTGCGCCAACTGCTGCACCAACCGCTGCACCAACCGCTGCACCAACAGCTGCGCCAACTGCTGCACCAACAGCTGCGCCAACTGCTGCACCAACTGCTGCGCCAACCGCTGCACCAACTGCTAAACCAACTGCTGCACCAACCGCTGCGCCTACAGCTAAGCCAACTGCTGCCCCTACCGCTGCACCAACTGCCGCACCGACAGCTAAGCCAACTGCTGCACCTACACCAGCGCCAACTGCCGCACCTACACCAGCGCCAACTGCCGCACCAACGCCTGCCCCAGTTGCTTCAAACGCCTGCATTAAATCAGATGATGATCATGAAGAAGATTCCTCTGCTAGCCTGCCTGTCTTATCAGCGCCTTCTAGAGTCTCGGTCCTTGCTGGTGAAACTGTAAAAGTAGCGTTTACTGCAGTCGACTGCGCTGATCGTCCTTTAACTATAGTAGGTGTCAAACTACCTGCCGGGGCAACAGTAGTTAACACTATCGATACTGAGTTACATGTAGCCAAAGCGGTTGTTACCTGGGCTGTACCTGCCAACACTAAAGCTCAAAAACTGGCATTTATAGTTAAAGCGGTAGCAACTGAAAGCGTGAATAAAACCGTCTCTTCTGCTCCACAAACTGCCATTGTTAAAGTGTTACCTGCCATACAAGCCAAGATCATTGTAAGAGATAACTTTGTAGACAGTAACATTCTGGCCACTGCACGCTTAAATGCAACAACTGGCAAACTGGAAGTATCCGGTCAGGTAATCTGGTCAAAAACCAGCACAGTGGCTCAACGTCAAGCGATCCTGAGAGCAGAAACAGCGGTGATCAGTGACGCAAGTAACGGTGCTTATCTGGGAACAGCGGTTGTTGATATCAACGGTAACTGGAAAGCAGCTATAGCAAGTAACAAAGGCTTTGCCCCTTGCACCATTGATGCCGCCTTCCATGGTAAAGTTGATGTCAAAGAGGTTAACGGCGCTAGAAACTGCGGAAATTAACAAAGAACTTTGTCTTAAAGTAAGACATGCACTATAATCCCTAAGCGGTTGTATTTAATCCTTACAACCTAATTGTCGCCCACCTCAAGTGGGCGACTTTTTATTTTTAAGAGAGCACATCATGAAAAGTAAATTAGTCTTTATTGCCTTTGCACTAGTATTGAATATTGCCAGTCTATCTGCCAATGCGGCCGACGTTGGTCAACCCGCTCCCCAGTTTACCCTGCCTGCCTTATTGGATGACAAACCGGTCAACCTGAAGGACTTTAGTGGCAAAGTTGTTTATATTGATTTTTGGGCGTCCTGGTGTGGTCCTTGCAGAACGTCTTTTCCTTTATTGAATCAGTTGCATCAAAAACTTAAAGCAAAAGGTTTTGAAGTGGTTGCCGTCAACTTGGACGAAGATAAAGCCAATGCCGAAAAGTTTTTAAAAGAATTCCCGGTCACTTTCACCGTATTGCGTGATGCCAAAGGCGAGTGGTCAGACAAGTTTGTAGTTGAATCCATGCCAACGTCGTTTATCGTCGACAAGCAAGGCGTCATCCAAAAAGTACACAAAGGTTTTGCCAGCGACGATATTAAAGAGCTTGAGCAAAAAATTACCGAATTATTGGCAAAATAAGAGTTAATCCTCATGAAAGTTTTAAATAGTTTTATTCTGGCTGGATTGGTTCTCAGCTGCACAGCCTGCTCGGAAGTATTGCCACGGCAACGCGGAAATCTGGCGTTACCACAAATGGCCTTAACCACTGATGGTCAGGAATTTGCGCTACGTCAACATACTTTTTACAGTAAAGAGTCCGGCGCTGGCGGTTATGGCGGCGGCGGCGGCGGTTGCGGTTGCAACTGAGTCTCTTCTTTAATTTAGATATAAGCTAACAAAAAAACTCCCATGAAAAATCGTAAAAAAACCAATACCGTTGC
>CAILCX010000101.1 GCA_903832775.1 uncultured Methylobacter sp.
ACAGGAATTTCAATGTTTTGCATTAAATAAAATTGCCCGGTTATTTTTCAAGCAAGACGATCGCCTGGACGGCAATGCCTTCTTTACGACCTTCAAAACCCAGTTTTTCTGTAGTGGTCGCTTTCACGTTAATGCAGTCAACGTCCACATGCAAATCTTCGGCAATATTACCGCACATTGCAGCAGTGTGTGGCGACATTTTGGGAGCTTGAGCGATTATGGTAATGTCCGCATTCACCAGCCGATAACCCTTTTCCTGCACAATGTCGTAAACATGACGCAATAATATCCGACTGTCCGCGCCTTTAAATTCAGGATCGGTATCGGGAAAATGTTTACCAATGTCGCCCAGAGCGGCTGCACCCAAGATGGCATCGCATAAAGCATGTAACACCACATCACCATCAGAATGCGCTTCAAGACCTTGTTCGTAAGGAATTTTTACGCCGCCTAAAATAACTTCTCCGTCTTCTTTAAAACGGTGTACATCGTAACCTTGTCCTACTCTAATCATTGCTGTTCCGTATATGTGTGCGATTCGTGTAATTCATTCGCGGGCATGGCCCACTCCTACGATTATTGCTGTTGCAGATAAAATTGCGCCAAGGCCAGATCTTCCGGTCGAGTGATTTTAATATTGTCGGGACGACCCTCGACAATTTTTGGCTGTAACCCTGTCAACTCCAAAGCGCTGGCGTCATCAGTGATGGCCGGATTACCTTGCGTTTGTTCCAGTGCGGTTTTTAACATGCCATAACGAAACATTTGCGGCGTCAATGCCCGCCAGATATGGCTTCTATCCAAGGTTCCGGTAATGGCTATTCCATCAACCTGTTTTAAAGTATCTGGCGAGGCCAAGGCCAGAATCCCTCCCACGTCATCGTTAACCAGAGAGTCTATCAGAAAATGAATATCAGAACTTGTGATACAGGGTCTAGCAGCATCGTGAACCAAAACCCAGTCTTCATCCGACGCTTGCTCACGTATGGTTTTTAAACCGGAAAGCACAGAATCTGCCCGCTCTTTACCGCCTGGAGCAGTGATGATGTTTTTATGTTGTGAAATTGACAGCTCTGGCCAATACGGATCTTCTTCAGAAACTGCAACAGCGATGGCGGTAAAAACGTCAGCCTGCAACAGGCGTGACAGCGTGTGTTCAATGACCGTTGTACCGGCCAAATCCAGATATTGTTTAGGCCGATCAGCCTGCATACGTTTGCCGACACCGGCGGCCGGGACGACGGCCCAGAATTTTGTTGAGTTGGTCATTTTTTAAAAAAAGGCGAAGGACGAAAGATGAAAGACAAAAGTCGCGTTACCACGAAACAGGAAAACACCAAGGCAAAACCCAGTGACCATAGTCAGTTGTAGTGTACGCATCGGGTACCATTACCAGCGTTCAGTAGCAATCCCTTAAAAGGTACGCGGTGGCTTTACCGCGTTACGAATTACACCTTACAGCGTTGATAAGTTAATCATATCAGTTTGGCACATGGTGGGAGGAGTCCATCCCATTGCCTTGCCTCGATTATTTATTAGCTTTCAATGCACCATGCACGATGATACCGAAGTGCATCTAAATCAAGAGTGTGACTTGGATGTTTATAAAGTTTACCTTTGAGTGCAGGTATTGTTAAATCATCCTCAATGGAGAATCCTCCCATATCAAATAATTTATGATGGTTCGGACATAAACACAAAATATTGTTTAAATGGTCAACACCATTATGTGGTTTCCCTAGGGCTCTAATATGCGCAGCTTCAGCATACCAATAGACTCCAGATTCAAGCCGAACATTACATATTTGACATCTATATTCATAGATTTCTTTTACTTGTCTTGGTAAATACTGGTCGCGAATTATTGTGTTTGTTTCATAGATTCTTCGTTCAGGTGGCAAACGTTCATCCGTGTTTTGAGCTTCATCAGGAAAAATGTATTGGTCTTCGGTTTTTTGAATATCGTGGTGACTTTCGTGAATATCCAGCGCGTTATTCTTAGCCGTGTGATCCAGTTTTTTTGTTAGTATTTCAAGCTCTTTTGCATCTGGGAATTGCTTGCAAAACTTCTTGTACGAACTTATTTCAACTTGAACATTTTTAGGGTTGACTAATGTTGATACCCCATATTTATCTATATAGGTAAGCTTTTGGTTTACGATGTATTCATATGTGGGTACCATGCCTTTTTTAGATTGAAAGTCTAGGCAAGCTTCCCATATACATCTGGCTGAAGTAAATGGACTTCGCCAGCGATCACCATAACCCTTACTTGATTCTTTGACTGTCATATATTGCCTTTTACAAATAAAAAATCAGTAATGATCTAGGTTTTTTTGAAGAGTACCCGGAGTATGCAACCCCGACCAACGCTGATAAAGGCCAAAGACCAAAGACACAAGGCGCGTGCATTTTTCGTCTTTCGTCTTTCGTCTTTCGTCTTTCGTCTTTCGTCTTTCGTCTAATCACTCCAACACATGAAAAAACGTTTCCCCCTCTTTAATCATCCCTAATTCATTCCGAGCCCGCTCCTCAATGGCTTCCTGGCCTTTTCTTAAATCCAGCACCTCAGCGTATAGTGCTTCATTTCGCTGTCTCTTTTCTTCGGCCTCTTTTTTAAGATCATCAAGGTGAAGTTGATAGGCATCAATCTCTGCAATACTGCCGTTGCCCAGCCATATCCGGTATTGGAAATGGATAATTAACAGAAGGATGATTGCAATGAGGATTTTCATGGATGAGGCGAAAGACAAAAGAAAAAAGATGAAAGACGAAGGGCAAGGTTTTTCGACCTTCGCCCTTCGCCTTTGGTCTATTTTTTACAGCGTTTTAAACGCGCTACGACCTGCATAAACCGCCAAGTCGCCTAATTCTTCTTCGATTTTCATCAGACGATTGTATTTGGCAACACGATCAGATCGGCTTAAAGAACCTGTCTTGATTTGACCTGTGCCGGTGGCAACGGCTAAATCAGCAATGGTTACATCTTCGGTTTCGCCTGAACGATGTGATACAACAGCGGTATAACCGGCCGCATGAGCGGTGTTAATTGCTTCCAGCGTTTCGGTTAAAGTACCGATTTGGTTTACTTTAATCAGGATTGAGTTGGCAATGCCTTTTTCAATGCCTTCTTTTAAAGTAGCTGGATTAGTCACGAATAAATCATCGCCAACCAACTGGATTTTGCTGCCCAATTTTTCGGTTTGATCTTTCCAGCCGGTCCAGTCATTTTGATCCAGGCCGTC
>CAILCX010000102.1 GCA_903832775.1 uncultured Methylobacter sp.
CAAGATTATCAAGGCGCCATTGTGGTTGTTTCGCATGATCGCCATTTGTTGCGCTCAGTAACCGACCAGTTACTATTGGTTTCGGGTGGCAAGGTTCAACCTTTTGATGGTGACCTCGATGATTACCGTATGTGGTTAACCGAGCAAAAAAAGAACGAGGAAAAACCCGTTGTTGATAGTATTCAGACAGTCTCAAAAAAAGATCAACGCAAGTTAGATGCGGAACGCAGGCTAAAACATAAACCTTTATTCGATGCACTGAAAAAAGCTGAACTTGCCGTAGAAAAATATCATAACGAACAGCGGCAGCTCGAAAATCAGTTGGCTGATCCTGACATATATGAAGATTCAAAAAAAGAACAGTTAAAAATATTGATGGAACAGAAAATCAAAATTGACAAAGCGTTGGACGATGCTGAGGCTGTCTGGATGGAAGCTGAGGAAATGATTGAGGCGTTACAACAATGATATCAAAATGCTTGCCTGACAAGATTTTCCATGTTTGAAATCATAAAACTACTATTGGATGTCTGTCTGTTTAAAAAAGGCCCCCAGGATGTACCGTTTTCTTTATGGTTGCTTCGGGTATTAATTTTGGTTGATGTGTGCGTAAGCTTTTTAATGGTAAGTATTCATACTGACTGGTTTCCATCGTTATTACAGGCTATTGTATCAGCGGGACTGATTTTTAGTTTTAGCTGGTTTATGTTATATCTTACCAATAAAAGGCAACGTATTAATCAAGTAACTAGCGCGTTTTTGGGAACTGATACTTTAATCAGTTTTTTTGCTTTGCCAGGTATGGCTTCAATGGCTTTTGGAAGTGCTGCAGTATTAGCGTTTATTGTTACAATTGCTTTAATGATCTGGCATTGGGCAGTTACCGGGCATATTATTCGTAATGCATTGGGACAAACCTGGGCTTTTAGTTTAGGCTTGGCATTTTTATACTTGCTGGGTTCATATCAGGTGATGGCTTTTTTACATCTACCCTAGAATTACAAT
Source organism: uncultured Methylobacter sp. (assembly GCA_903832775.1). Taxonomy (GTDB): domain Bacteria; phylum Pseudomonadota; class Gammaproteobacteria; order Methylococcales; family Methylomonadaceae; genus Methylobacter_A. The sequence continues at coordinate 1,006 of CAILCX010000102.1, forward strand.
GACGATTAATCGGCTTTAACTGGAGGGATCATGGATAATTATAAACACATATTATTGGCAGCAGACTTTTCGGAACACGGTGAAAATGTAGCCGCTAGAGCGAGGGATTTGGCCGATAAATTTCAGGCCAAACTCAGTATTGTCCATGTTATGGACAATTTGCTAATTACCGATTCCGCATATGGCTCGACTATTCCGTTTGATCTCGATTTAACTGCCGAATTGATGACTGTCGCAAAAAAGAGATTGTGCAAATTGGCTGAGCAACTCAATATTCCCGAAGAGTCCCGTTTTATAGAAACAGGTAGTCCCAAGCTCGAAATAATCAGGGTTGCTGAAGAAAACAAGGCAGATTTAATCGTAGTAGGTTCGCATGGCAGACATGGCTTTGCCCTGTTATTAGGTTCAACTGCAAATGGTGTGGTACATCATGCTTCATGCGATGTGTTAGCTGTGCGTTTGTTTGAGGAGTAATTTTGACTCTGTGGCGTGTCCACAGGATTTATATCAGGGCGAACTGATTTTGGCCGTCCGTTTTAAAAGGTAATTAATAAATGATTGGACAGATAGAAAGCTATAATCCTGACACGCAAGCCGGAATTATAATAAGTAAGGGTGCCTTGTTTACGTTTCATTTGGAAGATAATTGGATGGCTGATGTGCCACCTGACGAGGGTGATGACGTTAGATTTGAACCGGAAGGAAAAGTTGCAAACAAAATTGATCTGGTAGGTGCATATTTGGAACCGCCCAAAGCTGTCAAATATAAATATCTGGCTGCAGCATTAGCGTTAATTTTGGGCTGGTCGGGTGCACATCGGTTTTATTTGGGCTTTTATAAACTGGCTTGTATTCAATTAATACTAACAGTAGCTCTTTACGTAGGGGGCTTGCCTGGATTTGCAATGCTGTGGGCTTTTGTTGAAAGCATTTTAATTTTTGGCGGGCAGATAAACAAAGACGCTAAAGGTCGACCTTTTAAATAGGCGTTCAAAAGTACATAAAAAAAAGCCCTTGTGAATCAAATTCACAAGGGCTTTTTTATAGTTGTTTATTCTGATTATTTGGAATAAACATTAGCGGCCGTTAAGCCTTTTGGACCTGATTCGATGTCAAAAGTTACCGTTTCGCCTTCAGTCAAAGTTTTGAAGCCATCACCCTGAATAACTGAATGGTGAACAAATACATCTTCACCGCCATCAGCAGGTGCAATAAAACCAAAACCTTTCGTGTTGTTAAACCACTTTACAGTGCCTGTTGCCATTTTGAAACTCCTAAATTAAAAACTTACGGTTAACACAGAACTACAACATTGATAACCGGACAACCTAACAATTTAGGAATCCCTTAACTCAACATCTGTTTTCTGACGCAGCATATTGTACTGTTTATTGTATGTTATTGTCATTAGCAGATTTATAAAAGACCGGCTTAGCAGACATTTTATGGACATCATGAGGATTAAGACGACCTGTAAATCTGGATAACAAGAGTTATGTACTGTTATATTAACTGCATAATTTCAAAGTGATTTCATAAGTTCAACCTGCTTGTATCAGGGTTCCTTTAAATCTCAATAGTTAAGTCGATTTTATTGCCGGTTTCCCTTAACCGCTCCCTCAATTCAACCAAATTATCACTAACTGTTTTTCCTAAAGAGCCATCATCATTAACAAGATGAAGTTTTTGATTGTTGCGGGTCAAGAAAATAACTTTCCCATAACTGGTAGAAGAACGCCCCGCCTTGTTCATGGCATCCTTGGTGCTGTCTTTGGTCTCAACCAGGCGTACTTTCGGCTCCGCATCTTCGTAATAGTTAACGCATAACACAAAGTCAGGATAAAAATAATTAGCCTTGTCTGCACGAACAATGGCGGTTGAATAAGGTTTTCTGTCGGGGTTACGATGCCACCACAACACAAAATCAGTTGCATCCAATGCCCTGGAAAATGTCAGCTCTTCATTATTTAACGTATAGGTATAATCGTAGTAACCGATGCTATAAACAACACTATCGGGTAATTGATAAACCTTATCGGTTAAAAAACGGCGTTCATCAATCAGTAAGGTCTGTTCAACTTTGACCATATCCTCTTTGGACGGCGGATAGTAGCCATAAATATTTTTAGGCGATTGGACTAGCGGTATATCCGCAGGAAAAATCATCGCATCGGGTAACGGTTTGGCGGTAATGGTTACTACCTGAATGGCAATTTCCTGATTGATGCTTTCGATTAATTCCTGCTGTAATAAAATAATCAGTACATGGGCCGTGTCCCGGCATGATTGCCTGATTTCTTCCTCGGTAATCGCATCATTACTTAATTCCAACCATTGCTTAACTTCAGCTTGCAGACGTTTTTCTAAAATAGTGACCAGGATTTTATGATCCGCTTCTTCCAATTGAGGCAGGTTTTTTAAAATACGTTTCGCCTCTTTTGCCAGTTGATCACGATTTAAAGCTAGGTTAACGCCTTTTTCATCCTTGTGTTGA